>JAYVSP010000325.1:0-2543 GCA_043775215.1 Planctomyces sp.
TTTGTCCGTCAAACCCAGGGCGGCGCTACGCGGCTGACGCCGCTCCGCTCTGCCCTGGGCTAGCGAGTTTTTGCCCTTTGGGCCAGGACAACAGCGCAATTTCAAAACCGACGCTTCGGGTTACTTTTAGCGAGTACTTCATGGAATCCTCTGACGGCGCCGCACGTGATCAGTTCGCGATTCTCTTGCAGCAGGCTTTGCAGAAGGCCGAGCCCACGCTCGCCGTGGAATATGACTCGTCCCAATTCTGCTTGAATCTGGCTGGCGAGCGCAACGTTTTCTTGACCAACTTTTATCAAGAGTACCACCAGGCACCCGCCGAGAACCGCGGTCAATTGTTGCGCCGGTGGACTCGGCTGCTGCTGAGCGTTGGAAATGAACATGACGTCCCCACTGATTACGAAACGGCGAAAGATCATTTGCGGCCGAAGATTTGGATGCGCTGGTCCATGGAAGGGATCCGTTTGCAAAGCCTGATCGAGGATCGCCCAGAGTTTGACACCGCGATGTATCCCATTGGCGAGCATCTGTGTTTGACGCTCGTCTATGACATGCCTCAAGCCATGCAGTCGCTGCCGCCACAGATGCTCGATACCTGGGGAGTCACCTTCTATGAAGCGTTGGAAACTGCCAAAGAGAACTTGGCGGAAGCTCCCATGAAATTCGCAACCGTTGGCGACAATCAGGTGTTGCTGGCGGTGACGGGAGACAACTACGACGCCACACGGTTGTTGCTCATCGACCGGCTGGACGAATTGCCGATCAAAGGCGACTTGATCGCGATGGTGCCGAATCGAGACAGCCTGTTTATCGGTGATGCCGATGACGAGCAAAGCTTGATGATCATGCTGCAATTGGAGGCCCAGGCGTTGCAACAGCCGCGGCCGATGCTGCCGACTCCGTTGCGGTGGGAGGATGGCGAGTGGGTCGATTGGATGCCCGCCGAATCACATCCGGCTTTTCCGCAGCTCAAACAACTGGAAGTCGAGTTCCTGGCCAACATCTATGAGCACCAAAAAGGCATGCTGGAAGCTCTCTTTGCGAAGCGTGATGAAAAGGTCTTTGTGGTGTCGTTTGGAGCACTGAAGTCGAAGTCGGACCAAGTTATGACCTTCAGTCTGTGGGCCGAGTCGTTGGACTCCTTGTTGCCCAAGACGGATCTGATTGCGTTTCGCAAAGGTTCGGGCGAGCACCTGTTAGTCCCGTGGACGGCCGCGGCTCCGATCGTCGGCGACCTGTTGCGTCCCACCGATGACTATCCGCGCCGCTTCCGCGCCATGGAATTTCCCTCCGAAGAACAATTGGCCCAACTCGCCGCGAAACGACTGATGTGAGTTGTTGTCCGCAACACGTCTGTTTTGCGCGCGTGTTTTGGCGAGCGGGGGACGTCAGTCCTCCAAGTGGTCGTCGAGTCTGTTATGTTTCTCGGGGGATTCACATCCCACGCTCGTCGGTCTCACGACTTCGGCGACTCTCTTGTGTCGGCCGAACTTGCCGCTGGCGGCGTTTGGATTTTCGAGAATGCTCGTTCTGGCGATGCTCCGTCGAGGTTCGTGATCTCTTCGAGCGGTTGCACGATCTTCTCTGAAATGTTGGCGCCGTGCTGTCCGATGATCCGCAACAGTGAATTTCGCGTGAATCGCGCGAATTCGAGTGGTGGTTCCTGGGCAATTCACGGCGCGTTCCAGCATGATTCGACAAGAAAACATCCGGCCTCAACAGCTCGAGCGGTCCGCAAACCGGATGGCATCGTCTTCGTCCAGCGAATGGCGAGACAGTACGTCGGCACCGCCCATCCGCATTGACCGGCCCGCAGTCTCACGCGGTCTGTTGAAACTTCCGGGTTCAATCTCGCTGCGAGAATTCAAGCGGCGCTTGTGGCACATGAGCCCCGGTCTGTTGCCGATTGTCTCCTACACTGTTCCCCATAGTGATCCACTGGGGCCGATCTTTAAGACGGTCGCGCTGAGCATCATGGTGGCGATCACGACCTCTCTGCTGCTGCAATTCAAAACGGTTCGCCGCGCCGGTGAATCGGCCGGACTGGGCGCGGTTTACGGCTACGCCTTTTCCACGATCCTCATGCTGCTGCTATTCCCCGGCCATGCCGAATTGGGAATGCTTGTATTGTGCGTGCTGGCCTTCGGCGATGGCATGGCGACCACCTGCGGGCTGCTGTTTCAGGGACCGCGCTTGCCGTGGAATCCCCAAAAGACATGGACGGGAACGTGCGCGTTTGTCACCTTCGGCGGAGCTGTGTCATCGCTGGCGTACTGGGCTGAGTCTCGGCCGCAGGCGTCCTTGCAGAGCGCAATGATCTGCGGTTTCTCGGCCGCAATGATCGCCGCATTGGCGGAGTCTTTACCGTCGCGAATCAACGACAACATCCGAGTCGGAGTCGCTTCGGCTGTGACGGCACTGACGGCTCATGCTGTGGTTGTGGGATTGTAAGGTGATTGGCTAGTGCGTCGTCAGGTCTTGATTCAGGGGTTGTGAGCGGCAAGGCACTAGCCGCCGGTCGTGCAGTATTACCGGCGGCTAGC
>JAYVSP010000326.1:0-4420 GCA_043775215.1 Planctomyces sp.
TGGTCGGCGTCGGAAACAACGATGGCCAGAATCACGGATTTTTCGCCGCACATCCCGGTGGCGTGCATGTGCTGATGGGTGATGGAACAGTTCGATTCATTAACAATAATATCAGTATGCTCACGTTGCGAGTCATTAGTAATCGGAATGACCGAAGGAATCCGGGCGAATTCTAATCAAGAGTCGAATCGAGCGTGATGACTGGGCCACTCCATGTGGCCCAGTTTTTTCTTTGATTGCTAGTATCTTAAGTCTGGCAGCAATATTTGTTGTCGGCATTTAACTTCTCCTATGAAACTCATAGCCGGAATCAACATGTTGGAAAATTGTTTTCGCGGCCTCGTGCTCTTTGTACTTGTCTCATTGACGGGGTGTGGTCACGCGGGGACGTTTGCAATCTCAGGGCCAACCGGGACAGTTTCCGGAAAAGTGACTCTGGATGGTAAGCCGGTTCCCGTGGGTTCTACCGTCACATTTCGCCATTCCAAGAGCGCACACACTCCTGCAGCCATCGTCGGAGATGACGGTTCATATACGTTGCAGCTTGCGGAGACGTTGCGTGTTCCAGTGGGTGTCTACACCGTCGGCATCGTCGCCCCCTCTTCGGGCAGTAAGGCACCAGAAGGCCTCATGAAGGCTTCATTGGAACCGAAGAAGGATGCTGGCCAAACAACGATTCCTTCGAAGTTCCTCAACCCCGATACCTCGCCGATAAAGGTTGAAGTGGTTGAGGGGCAGAATTCGCTGGATATTAAATTCACGAGTCAGTAGTTCCGGATGGCCGGAATCTGGCATCGTGTTTTGCGAATTATCTCTCAGATATGCGGATGTTCTTAGCCGGTCGGCGGAGACCTCAAGCGTCTCGCAACCACGACTCACTTCCAGCCGGCTCTCAGCCAGGATCTTGCCTTCTTCGAGCGTGATCGTCCGTGCAAATTCGTCAGCACGTTGCCGAATGCGATCGGCCGCCGTTCGCAAGATGCGGCAGCGATCGGCTGAACGGATTCGTGATGTCGATCCCGTTGGTTCGATCCTGCCATTCAGCGGCCTCGGCAAAGAAGGCCCACGCTACGCCATCCGCGAAATGACCGAGGAGAAAATGGTCGTGATTCACTAGATCATTTGGAGTGCGGCGATGCATCGCCGCTTTCTTTTGCGGCGGAGCCGCTTTTCTTTGATTCCTCGCAGAAGAAGAATCCATGAAACAAGGCGACTCCGCCGCAATTGAAAGCAGCGATGCAGCACCGCACTCCAAACTATGACAGTGTCTCGCCGAGCCCGAGTTTTTTCGGTGCCGCGTCGTATTCTTTCAAGACTTTCGGCAGGAGACTTTCGAGCGCGGCGGCTCGGCGTTCGTCGGACGGGTGCGTGGACGCCCATTCGGCGGGCTTTTGGCCCGAGTGGCTGCCTCCAAAACGAGTCCAGAACTTCGGAGCCTCATTGGGGTCGTAGCCGGCTTGAGCCATCAGGTGAATGCCGATCTCGTCGGCTTCCGATTCATGCTCGCGGCTATAAGGCAGAATGAAGGCATACTTCGAGCCGGTGTCGTAGACGGCCATGAAAACTTTTTCTTTGTCCGCAGCCGTCTTGCGAGTCACGGCTTGCACGATTTTTCCCACGCCGTCGACTTCGAGCTGCTGACTCATCCGCTCACCACCGTGCCGCGCGAGTGCGTGCGAAATCTCATGCGACATCACGACCGCGACACCCGCTTCATTCTCGCAGATCGGCAGAATACCTTCGTAAAACGCGACCTTGCCGCCGGGCAAACAGAATGCGTTTTGAGTCGCGTCGGCGATGACCACAAATTCCCACTCGTAATCCTTCTTGGCCACGGCTGCCAACCGTTTGCCAACTCGTTCCACGATTGCAATGTATTTCTGATTGGTGGAGAGCGTGTTCTTCGTCTTAACATCTTGATACGCCGCGACACCCATCTGAGTCTCTTGCGATTCAGGAGTGAGCAGCAGTCGGCGGCGATGCGTCACCGGAGTCGTGTTGCATCCCCAACACGAGCACAGCCCAACACCCGCTGCGAGTCCGGCTGGAGTGATCCATTTGAGAAAATCGCGACGTTCGATTTCCGGGAGGATAGAAGTTTGCATTGTCACATCCTTGTGAATGCTGAAGACGCGTGAAGATATGTTAGATTTCAGATTTCAAATCTTGTGTTCAGATTTGAGATATTTGATATTTGAGATTTGAGATTTGAACTTTCGGCCTGTTCATTTCGTGGCCGGCTTCTCTTCCAGAGCCGGCTTGACGGTCTTCGGTGCGGGGACACGCGGTTTCTTTTTGCGGAACAAGCTATCGAGGCCCTGTTCAATTTCGCTGGCTTGCTGGATCGGACTCTTCGTGGGCTGATTATTTGTCGGCGATTGTTGTTCTGGTTGCTCATCGAATTTCGGCAGCTTGGGATTCAGCTTCGGCAGGTTGTTGCTCAGCGATTTAAGATCAATTGGCTTGCTCGGATCGAACGGACTCTTGAGGCCGTCCGGCAGGCCCGACGCGATCCGCTTGAGATCCAAGTTGCCGGGGAATTTCAGGCCGAATGACTGCGCAATTTCCTGGACCGCACCCTTGTTGAGTTGCAGCTTTCCAGTGAGCTTCTGGATTTGTTCTTCGTACAACTGCGTCAGTTTGGCTGAACGTTGAGAGGTCTCTTGATTAAAGCGGACGAGCAGATCGCGGCGGCCCGCTTCGAGTTGCCGCGCGAAGGCCGTGTTGATGCCGTCCGAAAGTTCGTGGCCCAGATTCGATTGCAGTTTGAACCGCGGCTTGAGTGCCGTGCCCGACAGATTCATCTCCGCCTCGATCTTGCGAATGCCGGAAACAACGTCTTGAACAACCTCCAGAACGCGATCATCTCCTTTGAATCGTTTGTCGCCCGGCTTGGCCGTGATTGATTCGAGCGCTTGCCGAAAGTTAATCCGGCCAGATAAGTCGTCGCCAACCAATTTGAGATCGGCCAAGCAGTCGAGTCCCTTGCTGGCGACCGCCAGCTTGACGGAATCCGAATTGCCCAGTTCTCGCTCATCCGGCCGAGGCTCTTTGTAGGAGAGTAAGAATTGGTGCTCCGGAACTTCTTTCGTGAAATCGAGTACCGCCTTGAGTTGCACGTTCAGCGCGGAGTCTTTCGTGAGCGGCACGGCGCTAGCCGCCGGTGACGCGGCAAAACGACTGGATTTACCGGTGGCTAGCGCCATGCCGCTCACTCCAGCATCTGCCCCCACTCCGGCTCCGTCGATGCGGACGATGATCGGTTTGCCATGAATTTTCGGATCGGTCGTGACGCCGGAAATCGTCCCCTTGAAGGCCAACTGCTCGCCGTTGAAGTCCCCTTCCCCGTCGACGTTCAGCAGCCGAATCAGCAGTAGCGGCAATTCTTCTTTGCGTTTGAAAAGAATGTTCTCGCCGCGAATTCGTTCGGGCTTCGGCTCGTCGGTCGCCAGTTGGATTCGCTCACGCAAGAACTTCACCCAGCCGATCGCAGTCTCCAGTCGATTCGTCAATTCTGGACCGAGCAAGAATTCGGTGATCTCATTCGGATCGAGATGCAGGATGTCGGCCTTTTCTTTGATCTTCATGAGATCGTGATCCTTGGCCTCATTCATCGCATGCATGTCATCCTGGGCCTGCCGCATCGACTGGCCGAACTTTCCTTTGAGTTGTTCGATCTCGTGCAGCAGTCGCTCGGCATCTTGCGCCGCGCGGGCGTATCGGTCGGCCTTTTCGAGTTCGTTACCCGTCTTGATCTTCACCGCATTCCGCAACTCATCAATACGTTGCTTGAGCGCGTTGATCTCATCGTCGTAACGGCCGAACTCCTTGGGCCAGCGTTCTTCCAACTCGTGGCCAAGCCGCACGGTCTCGAACTGTTGCGGATCCAAATCGAGTTTCGCTCGATCCAGCAATCCAGCCAGCCAGTCTCGGCCGCGTGCCAACATTTCCTGCTTGACCTTGTCGAGCACTTGGCTGTCAGAACCCTCGGACAAATCCGGCTTGTCGCCGGGGAGCAGACCGGAATCGGCTCGCTTCGTGTCCCACCGCAAGCCGCTAAGACTCGCCTCTTCCACAATGAACGACTTCCGCAGCAACGGTCGAGTCTCGACCTTGGCATGAAGATCTGTGAACTCGACGAGGTTCGTACCCGGATGTTTGCGATTCGCCACCTGCACGTTGTTGGCCTTGAGCGACGGCGCGAAAAACGTGGTGCTCAATTCAGCGATCTCGACTTTTGCCCGCGCGGATCGCTGCCCCGAATAGATCAAGCCGCCCCGCAACAACGGATCAAAGCCGAAACTAAAAAACGCCCACACGAGCCCCAGAAGAATGGCTCGCGGAAGGATGTAGCTCCAACGCATCGGTTCGTCCTTGAAAGTGCGTCGTGATGTGAATTTCAGATTTCAGATTTCAGATT
>JAYVSP010000327.1:0-7714 GCA_043775215.1 Planctomyces sp.
GCCGCCATGCCAAATTGACTCCCTTCCAATGTGTCAATTTGACTGGCGCAAACCTCATGCCAATCTCAAGTGTTATCTAAAGTAAGTGCCATTGGGCTAACGCCCTCCGGCTCGCCGAATAGAAATTGTGGAGACGAAAGCGATGTCCGATTTGCAGCACGAACCGCCGATTGACGAAGGTGGCTTGCGAGCGCCGCCGCATTTGAAGGGTTGGCGAAAGGCGTGGTGGTGGTTTGATTTCATCATCTTGGTGAAGTTGGCTCGGCTGCGTTTCGTCGTGGTGTTGGTGGCGATCGGCGCGGGCATCACGCAATGGGACACGCTGGTCGCGCACTACGAGAAGTGGACGCGGCCGGCGGGCGACGCAGTTCACGTCGCAGGCGATGTCGAATGGTTCTGCCCGATGCACCCGTCGGTCGTGCGCGACAATGGCAAAGAGAAATGCCCCGTCTGTTTCATGCCGCTGTCGAAGCGCAAGAAGGGGAAAGACCGCGATGAGGCGTTGCCGGCTGGCATCGTCAGCCGCGTGCAGTTGTCACCGTATCGAGTTGTGCTCGCGGGCGTGCAGACGTGGCGTGTCGATTATGTGCCGCTGACGAAGCAAATCTCGGCAGTCGGGTACGTGGATTTCAACGAACGCGGTTTCAAGAACGTCTCCGCGCGCGTGAAGGGGCGGATTGATTCGCTCATCGCGGCGGAAACCGGAAGACTCGTGAAAGAAGGTGACGAACTCGCCTCGATCTACAGCCCCGAACTCAACGTCTCCGTGCAGACGTTGTTGGACGCACAGAAGCGGAACAACGCCGACCTGCTGAAAAGCTCGCGGAGCCGGCTGCAACTGCTGGGTATCAGCGACGACCAGATCGACAACATCTTGAAGACGGGCCAAGCCAACTCGCACTTGCGGATTCGTTCGCCGATCAGCGGACACATCGTCAAGAAGTACGTCCGCGAAGGGCAGTACGTCGATGAAGGCATGGCCCTCTACGACGTGGCCGATCTGTCGTCCGTGTGGATTCAGGCACAGGTTTATGAGGATGACTTCGTGTTCCTGCCGTTGGAGCATCATGGCGACGTTCGCGAAGACAACCTCGCTGTGACCGCGCTGACGAAGGCATTTCCCGATGAGCCGTTTCAGGGCACGTTGTCCTTCATCTACCCGCACGTCGATCAGCAGACGCGCACCGTGACGGTGCGGTTCGAGATTGCGAATCCCGGTCACAAACTCCGTCCGGGGACGACAGCCGAAGTGACGATCGACATTCCGCCCTGGCGAGTGCCGGCGATTGTTCGCGCGGTGGATGTTGTAATGCCTCTGAGCGGCACGGCGCTAGCCGCCGGTGACGAACGCGCACACTCACAACTCGCACCGGGGGCTAGCGCCCAACCGCTCACACCGGGGGCGAGCGCCCAGCCGCTCACGAAGCGCGAACGACTCGACCAGGGTGAATTGCTCGCTGTGCCCGAAGGGGCGGTGATCGACACCGGCAAACAAAAAATTGTCTATCGGCAATCGCTGCCCGGCGAGTTTGATGGAGTGCTCGTCAAACTGGGGCCGCGCATGGTCGGGCCGGATGGCGTGATTTTCTTCCCGCTGTTGTCTGGCTTGGACGCGGGCGAGCAGATCGTCACGAGCGGTTCGTTCCTGGTGGATGCCGAAACGCGGCTGAATCCCGCGGCCGGTTCGATCTACATCGGCGGCAGCAGCGGTGGCGGTTCGACACCGAGCAAAACCGTCCGTCCCTCAACTCCCGAAGACACCGACGCGAAGATTGACCTCGCACTCGGCAAGCTGAGTCCCGAAGACCGCAAGCTGGCGGCCTCACAAAAGTTTTGCCCCATCTTGACCGAGAGCCAGCTCGGCTCAATGGGCGTGCCGATTAAGGTCATGGTCAACGATCAGCCCGTCTTCGTGTGCTGCAATGGTTGCACAAAGCAAGCGGCGAAAGAGGCCGAAGCGACTTTGAAAAAAGTCGCCGAGTTGCGAGGCGGTGCGGCGACGAAGACCGCCAGCAAATCTAAAGGAGCCGCACCGGCTGCGAAGGCAGCGAATGGCAAGCAAGCCAAAATCACGGCGGCGTTGGCGAAGCTGCCACCCGCAGACCGCGCCGCGGCGGAGAAACAAAAGTTCTGCGTCGTGATGAAGAAGAGCGAACTCGGTTCGATGGGCGTGCCTGTCAAGCTGATGAACGACGGCAAGCCGTTGTACTTGTGCTGCGAAGGATGCGTTGATGCCGCTCTCGAAAAGTGGCCCGCCGCAAAACTCGCGGAGAATCCGTCGCCGACCGATAAGCAGTGACCGATCACGGAAGAGAGTTTCTTCCAAGCATGTCCCGTTTCAGGAGGTTTCCATGAAAGCGATCCGTTGTCTGAGTGCTCTCGTTGTGGCCGGTGTTGTGCTGGGAGCCACCGTTTCAACCACATCGGTCTTCTCGCAAGAGAAGGTTCCGCAGCAAGCGGAAAAGGCGGGGCACGATCCCAAGCACGCCCATGACCCCAAAAAAGCCGCGGCCAAGATCGAAGCGGCGCTCGCCAAGTTGCCGAAGGCCGACCGCGCTCTGGCGGATGCGCAGCGTTATTGCCCGATGATGGACAGCACTCGGCTGGGATCTATGGGCACTCCGGTCAAGGTGATGATCGACGGCAAGCCCGTGTTTCTCTGCTGTGCCGGCTGTGAAGAGGACGCAATGGCCGATGGCAAAAAAACGCTCGCCAAAGTCGAGAAGCTCAAGAAAGCCACCACCGCGATGGCCAAACTGCCGGCGGCGGATCTCGCTTTAGCGGAAGCCCAGCTTCTCTGCCCAATTCACGAAGGGAGCCGGCTTGGTTCAATGGGCACGCCCGTGAAGGTCATGCTGGAGGGCAAGCCGGTTTTCCTTTGTTGCAAAGGTTGCGAGGACGGCGCTCGCGAGAATCCGAAAGCAACGTTGGCGAAGGTCGAAGAGATCAAGCACACCAATGCCAAGGCCGGGCATCATGATGACGGCGATGGCGACAATGCCAAGCACGGAAAATCGGGTGCCGCGAAGAAATAGCTCTTCGGATGCTGATGCCACGCGAATGGCACCGGCCTCTGGTTGGCGAATCTGAGCAATTGGATTCCTCCGACTGGTCCTCTGGAGGAGCGCTCGCCAGTTGGCCGGTGTCGATTTTCTCGCGATGACTTTCAGGGAATCACAGCCTCACGGAAATCACGATGATTGAAAAACTGATCGAAGCCTCGATTCGCAATCGGTTTCTCGTGCTGATTCTGGCCGTTGGACTGTCGATCGGCGGGTTGTACGCAGTCTTCGATACGCCCATCGACGCGATCCCGGACCTGAGCGAAAACCAAGTCATCGTCTTCACCGATTGGATGGGCCGCAGTCCGCGCGAGGTCGAGGATCAAGTCACCTATCCCCTCTCGCGCAAGCTGCAAGGACTGGCAGGCGTGAAGGCGGTTCGGTCATCGAGCGAGTTCAACTTCCCGATGATCACGATCATCTTTCACGACAACATCGACTTCTATTTCGCTCGGCAGCGCGTCACCGAGAAGCTGGCCCAAGCCGGAGCCTATTTGCCGCCGGGCGTCGTGCCGTATCTCGCGCCGGATGCGACCGCGCTGGGCCAAGTGTTTTGGTACACGGTTGAGGTTGGGGCGGAGGGACGTGAGGCGAAGGACGAAGAAGACCAAAATGACAAAGCCGCTTCGCTGGTCACTTCCTCCACCGATCCGGCAAAGCTGTGGGCGCTCAACAAGTTCTACATCGCGCCGCAGTTGACCGCGGCGGCGGGCGTCGCGGATGTCGCGGTCGTCGGTGGGCTGCCGCTGGAATATCAGGTCGACGTGAGTCCCGATTCGCTGCGAGCCTACGGCATCACGCTGGGTGAACTCTACTCGGCGGTCGCGCGTGGCAATCTTCCCGCAGGCGGCGGCGTCATTCAGAAGAACAACGCGGAATACATCGTCCGTGGTGTCGGCTGGATCAAAGGCAAAGAAGACATCGAGGCGAGCGTCATCAAAGAGGTGAACGGCACGCCGATCTACGTCAGCAATGTGGCGCGCGTGTTGTTGGGGACGCAGTTTCGCCGCAGCGTGTACGAGAAAGACGGCAATGAAGTCACCGGCGGCGTCGTGTTGATGCGGCATGGCCAGAACCCGCTGACCGTGACCGAACGAGTCAAACAGAAGATCCAAGAGTTGCAGCCCGGCCTGCCGGACGGCGTTCACATTGTCCCGGCCTACGACCGCACACGGCTGATTCACGGTGCGATCCACACGCTGATCGAAGTGATGTGGCACGAGATGCTGATTGCGTCGCTCGCCATTCTGCTGATCCTCACGCACGTCCGCAGCGTGTTCGTGATTTGCGTGACGCTACCGCTGGCGGTGCTGTCGTCGTTCTTGATGATGTGGCTGCTGCGGAAGTTCGGCATCATCGACATCCAAGCCAACATCATGTCGCTGGCCGGCATCACGATTTCGATTGGCATTCTGGTCGATCAGGCCATCGTGATGGTCGAGAACGCCACGCACACACTGAAAGACCACTTCGGCGATCGCAAAGTCACCGGCGACATCACCGAGCTAGTCATCCCTGCCTGCCGCACGGTGGGGCGTCCGATTTTCTTCTCCGTGCTCATCATGCTGTTGAGCTTCGTCCCCGTCTTCATGCTCAGTGGTCGCGAAGGCAAGCTGTTTCATCCGCTAGCATTCACCAAGAGCTTCGCGTTAATCGGCGTGGCCCTCATCTCCGTGACCGTCGTGCCGGCCTTGATTCCGACGTTCCTAAAAGGCCGGCTCAAAGGCGAGGAAGAGAACGCGATCGTTCGCAGTTTCATTCATATCTACAAGCCGATGCTGACGTTTTTCTTGCCGCGTCGGAACCTCATCATGTGGGGCTTCGCCGTATTGCTCGTGCTCGCGGCTGGGATGTTTCCGTTGCAAGCCATCGTCGGCATGGGAGCGTCCGAGAATGCTTGGCGAACCGCGTTTCTCATCACGTTCGGACTGGTCGTCTCGCTGACCGTCCTCTTCACTCGCGGCGCGCACTGGCAGGTCTTGTCGATGGCGACACTCTTCTGGATCGGGTTGTGGGCGTACCACTTTCCAAAGATCGGCGTCAGCTTCATGCCGGCGTTGGATGAAGGGACGACGCTCGACATGCCGATCACCGTGCCACGCGCGAGCGTCACGCAATCGGCCGACGACCTCAAAGCCCGCAACGCGCTGCTGCGCGGTTTCCCCGAAGTCGAATCGGTCATCGGCAAAGCCGGCCGAGCCGACACGCCCACCGACCCCGCGCCACTCGACATGGTCGAGACGTTCGTGAACTTCCGCCCGAAAGAACTCTGGCCGAAACGTGTGTTGCGATTCAACGACGCGACGCGACAGACCGAAGTCGTGCTCAACGTGTTGGAATCGCGCGGCTACATCGCGACCGAGCCGCGACCGTTAGGGAGCGGTGCAGCCAACGGATCGAACAAACCACTCCCTGACGGTCGTGGCTCGGAAGAGCGCGACTCGCTCATCAATGATGTCACGCAGCACGCGCTGGAGCGCTTCGATGAAGCGTTACGAGAACTTTCGTTGCGACGTTATCGGGAATTCGAGCAAGACCTTGGCCCGCTGCTCGTGCGATTCACGGTCGATGAGACGATTGGGCGGTTGCGCCGAGCTGGGGACTTGAAAGACACAACCGGGCGAGCCGGAGGCCGTCAGGCCCCGGACGAACACGATCAACATGCCGGTCCGGGGGCTGACGCCGCCCGGCTCGCCGATGATCTCGTTGTGGAACTCAGCAACAAATTCGCGTCGCGCTTCGGTCGCTGGTTGGCTCGCAATCCGTCGTTGGAAGACGTGCAAGAACTCACTCAAGCGATCGCTCGTGAACTGGAATCGCGAGGCGCTCTGGCGGATGTGGTCGGAGCGTTGCAGATCAAGGAGTCCATGCCCGCCGCGCTTTGGCATCAATCGCTGGAAGCCTTGGGCAGCGAGCATCGCACGTTCGCGGGCGAAACACTCAAGGCGGTAATCGCGCAGCGAGACAAACTATGGCGAGAGCGAGCCGGCCAAGTGAATTACGAACTCTTCGATCAAGCCGTTCCCGCGTACAACTGGTATGTGTTGGAAGAACTCGCCAAGACAGCGACCGCGAAAGGGCTGACGAAGGACGCTGAGCACGGCGCGGAGACGGACGCCTTTGCCGAACACGCGCTGGCCGCGCAGCTCGGCGATCGTCTGCCGGCCGATGGCCGTGAGCCGATGGCCGAAACCCGTAGTCCTTTTGACGCTGAAGAGGCTCCAGAGGAAAAGGATCACGGCTATCGGCCATCGGCTATCGGCCATCGGCTGGCTCCCATCGCCGATTTTGTCGCGCTCCGCGAAGAACTCGACCCGCCGTTTGCCAAAGGTTTCTTTCTTTGGCCGCGTCAGACGGGACCGAAGGGGGATCTGGTCGATGACGAAATGGGGCGTGTGCTGCAAGTGCCCGGTTGGTCGAACATCTTCACGCAGCCGATCATCAACCGCATCGAGATGCTTTCGACCGGAGTCCGTACCGACATCGGCGTGAAGGTGTTCGGCCCGGACCTCGATACCATCGACAAGGTCTGCAAGCAAATCGAAGCCGCGCTCAAGCCCATCAACGGAGCCCGCGACGCGATCGCCGCGCCGGTCATGGGCAAGGGCTATTTGGAGATCGAGATCAACCGCAAAGCCGCCGCGCGATACGGCATCACGGTCGAAGACATTCAGAACGAAATCGAAGTCGCGCTCGGCGGCCGAGTCGTCACCTACACCGTCGAGAAGCGTGAACGATTTCCGGTCCGCATCCGTTACTCGCGCAGCAGCCGCGAAGACGAAGAGGCCATCGGCAAACTATTGATCAGCCCCGGTTCGATGCCGTCCGGCGGCTCAGCGGGCGGAATGGGCGCGAGCGGCGGCATGTCCGGCGGCAACATGTCGAGCGGCAATGCGATGTCCGGCACAAGATCCGATCGCGGCGGCGAACGGAATTCGATGCTCTCCGCCACAACATCGCTCGGCAACGAAAATCATTCCGCGACACCGCAGCACGCACTCTCCGGCCGCAGCGTGATCCCGCTGTCATCCGTCGCTGACATTCAAATCGTCGAAGGCCCGGCGATGATCAAAAGCGAAAACGGCCGCTTGCTGAATTACGTGACGCTCAACGTGCGCGGCCGAGACATCGTGGGTTTCGTCGATGAAGCCCAGCGCGTCGTTGCCGACAAAGTGAATCTGCCCGAAGGAGTCCACATCGAATGGAGCGGTGAGTTCGAGCATCAAGTCCGCGCCGCACGCACTCTGCGATTCGTCTTCCCGGTCGTCATCGTCCTGATTTTCGTGATTCTGTACCTGACGTATCACGACCTCGCCGACGCCGCCTTGATGATGCTCGCCGTTCCCGAAGCACTGAGCGGCGGGGCCTTCTTCATGTACTTCTTCCCGAAGATCATGCAAGGCTGGCACGCGCCGCCAATGGACTTCAGCGTGGCCGTGTGGGTCGGCTTCATCGCCTGCTTCGGCATGGCCACCGAGACCGGCATCATCATGCTGGTCTATCTGCGCGAAGCGATCGAAAAGCGCGGCGGCCTCGAAAAGATTGCGTCGCTCGAAGAGCTTCGCCAAGCGGTCATCGAAGGAGCCGTGCATCGCCTGCGACCGAAGTTGCTGACCGAAGGAGTCGCGATCATCGCCATCTTCCCGATGGTC
>JAYVSP010000328.1:0-5543 GCA_043775215.1 Planctomyces sp.
CCTCATCGACAAGTACGGCACCGACGCCGTGCGGTTCACCATCGCCAGCTTCGCCGGCGAGACCCAGGACGTCCGCCTGCCGGTCGGCTACGAATGCCCTCACTGCGGCCACGTCATCCCGCAAACGCTGGAGCACCAAAAAGCCGTCCCCGGCGGCGGCGCGAAACCCCGCGTCAAATGCGCGAAGTGCAAAGCGACCTCGCAGTACAGCAGCCCCTGGTTCGAACCCGACGCCGGCGAACTGGTCGCTCGCGTCGTCAGCGAACGCTTCGAGTACGGCCGCAACTTCTGCAACAAACTCTGGAACGCGGCGCGGTTCGCGATGCTGAATCTCGAGGGCTACACACCGGGAGAAGTCCGTGGGGCAGGTTTCCAACCTGCCAGTCTCATTGCAGCCTTAGAGTCAGGAACAGACACGGGCAGGTTGAAAACCTGCCCCACGACGGATCTGAAACTCGAAGACCAATGGATTCTCAGCCGTCTGTCGCACACCGCAGGCGAGGTCACGTCGATGCTCGGCCGCTACCGCTTTGATGAGGCGACACGCATCCTGCGCGACTTCGTCTGGAACGAGTTCTGCGACTGGTACCTCGAAATGATCAAGCCGCGTCTGCGTGACGAAGCGTTGAGACCGATCGCCCAGCGAGTTCTCGTCAGCGTGCTCGACACGATCGTCCGGCTGCTGCACCCGTTCGCACCGTTTATCACCGAAGAGTTGTGGCAGCGTTTGAATGAAATCGCGCCGGTGCGTGGGCTGTCTCGTTTAACCGCAACGCCAACGGCGTGCGCGGCATCCGAAACGTCGTCAATCGCCGACGCGCCCGCCCCGATGGGGCAGGGGTTAAACGATCTCATCCCAATGCCGGCCGCACCCTCTGTCATGACCGCTCCGTGGCCCGACGTCCCGACCTCGTGGCAAAACCGCGACCTCGAACGCCGCTTCGAGCGTCTGCAAGAAACGATCGTCGCCGTGCGTAACGTCCGCGCGCTCTACAACATCGCGTCGAGCACGCCGATCCAACTCCACATGCGTTGCAACGCCGACATCGCCTCCGAGATGCACGATGTCGCCACGCAGTTCGAGAACCTCTCGAAAGCCCTGCTCGCCGCCGCCGGAGCCGACGTGCAACCGCCGACCTGCTCGGCCAGCTTCAGTCTGACCGACGCCGACGTCTTCGTCCCGCTGGAGGGCCTGATTGACCGCGAGGCCGAACGCGCCCGCAACACCAAAGAAGCCGACCGACTTCGCAAAGGGATCGAGTCCAACGAAAAGAAACTCGCCAACGAAGCCTTCGTCGCGAAAGCCCCCCCCGACGTCCTCCAACAAACCCGCGACGTGCTGGAGAACTACAAGAAACAACTCGCCAGCGTCGGGCAGATCATCAAGGCGTTGGAGTAAATTGAGGCTGTAGTCCTTCAGGACCGGCGCATCAATAACTCACTGTGACGTTCGACAAAGCCGCTCCTGAAAAGGCGACTGTGGATTGGATGCTGGTGAGATAAAGCCCCGCTGCGTCGGTATCATCGAATTGCCTTTGACGTTTGGACTGATCCCTGCCAAGCTGTTGGCGTGCCAAGGCGGAGACACTTACATTCCGCAATCTTGTTGGAGGTTTCCGCATGTTTTCCGGAACGATTACGCGATTGGAATTGCCGCTGGAAAGTGACGTCTGGGGACTCTTACAGGATGAGGCGGCGCGTTCGGGACAAGCTCCCGTTTCCTTGGCGTCTCATATCTTGGCGAGCTGGGCTCGCGAACGACATCGTCAGCGAGTGGCTCAAGAAATCGCCGAGTTCGCGGCGGCTCAGGCGGGTAGTGAATTGGACCTTGACGAGGACTTGGAGTTTGCCGCACTTCAGGCGCTTGGCGAGGCCGCACCATGAGACGCGGCGACGTCGACATTTCTGGGGATTAACGGAGCCATAGTCTCAACATCAAAAAGAGCCGTCATGCCCGATCAACCGGAACTTTCACGGCGCGACTTGCTGAAAGTCGCCGGAACCAGCGGAGCTATTACTCTCGCTGCCGGCACCGCGAGCGCGGCGGAGCCGCCACAAAAGGTCTATCGCATCGGCGTGATCTCGGCCGCGATCGACGGGAAGCCTCAGCTTCGAAACGGGCACACTTGGCACTTCGCGCAGTATCTGCATCCGACGTTTGATTTCGATGCCTTCAAAAAGCACAACGCTCCGGCGTTCGACGGATTCCAAAAGGTGTATCGCAATCCGAAATTCAACTTCGATCAGCTTCCGTTTCCCGACACTCAGATCACGCATTACTACGACGCTGATCCGACCATCGCCGTGCCGTTCACTGAGGTCTTCCCCGGCGTGAAAGTCGCGAAGTCGCTGGAAGAAATGGCGGCGGAGTGCGACGCCATTTGGATGGGTGACGCCTCAGGCAAGGGCGAAGATCACTTCGATCTGGTCGCGCCCGGATTGGCCAAGGGACTGCCGACGTTCTGCGATAAGCCAATCGGAGACACGGTCGCGGGGACTCGGAAGATTCTCGACTTCGCAAAGCAGCACAACGCGCCGATCATGTCGTCCAGCATTTTCCGTCACGAGTGGGGCATGGAAGCCGCGCTGCGGATGCGCGACTCTGGCGAGTTCGGCGCGATCGAGCACGTCACCGCGACGATGCACAGCCGGTACGCACTGCCCGGCTGGATGATCTACGGGCAGCATCCGGTGTGGTCGGTAATGACATTGATGGGGCCGGGCGTCGAGGCGGTCAGCCTCTACGAATTCAAAGACACTTGCCACGGCATGATCACCTGGCCGGATCGCTATCCGAGCCACGTCTGGTACGGCGAGCCGTTTGAAAAGTTCGAGTACAACCGAGTCAACGTCCACTTCAAGAAGAAGTACTACAGCTTCACGCCGTCGATCGAAGGGAGCTTCGATTACGGCCACCACTACGAAATGTTCCGCCTCGCGGCGACGTTTCGTGAGATGATGCTGACACGCAAAGAACCGGTGCCGCACCAGGAGATTCTGGAAGTCACCGCGATTGTCCACGCCGGAGCCAAGTCGCTGGGAGAGAAGAGCCGGCTGGTGTCGCTGGCCGAGGTGATGGCGTAGCCGAGCCACATATCGAAGGCTGACAGAAAAAAGAGGGCAGAAAGACCGGCGGACTCCAATCATTCGTGACTGATCACAAGTCGAACGATCCGTGCCCATTTTTTTCTGTCGCCTTTTTTCTGTCAGCCATTTGAAGTGAGCCATCAGTGCGAAGTGACCAATTCCGCTTAACGAATTTCAACGGATCGTTAGAATTACGGCATGAGGGCGGCAAACGGCGTTGGAATGATTAGTCCGAACCGATTGAGTCCGATCAGTCGCTAGGAAGCTGGAGGTTGAACCATGATCGCGAATCACCTTTCGGAGACCGTGGTCACAACTCCGAAGCAGCGAAAAGGGCTAACCCTCGGCGAGTGCGTCATCGCCACCGGAATTGTGATGCTGATTGGTTTTGTCGCCGTTGCGTTTCTTTTGCCGGTCCAGCGTGCGAGAGAGCCTGCGCGACGTTCTCAGTGCAAGAACAATCTCAAGCAGATCGGGTTGGCGTTGCACAACTACCATGACCAGTATCACGCGTTTCCGCCGGCTTACACGGTCGATGCGGATGGCAAGCCGCTGCATAGCTGGCGAACGTTGATCCTGCCGTACATGGAGCAGAAGGCGCTGTATGACAAGATCGACCTGACGAAGCCGTGGGACGATCCGGCGAATGCGGACGCTTTCAAGGTCAGTATCGAGACATACCGTTGCCCATCAGAGCCGGGGCCTGCGACTCACACGACTTACCTGGCAGTCGTGACGCCAAACAGTTGCTTTCGCCCCGGAGAATCAGCGCGGCTGTCTGACATCAAGGATGGCACGTCGAACACTCTGATGGTCACTGAAGTGGACTCCGAACATGCGGTCCACTGGATGGCTCCGACCGATGCCGATGAGTCGTTGTTCCTGGCCATCAGCTCGACGAGCAAGCTGGTTCACACCGGCGGAGTGCAAGCCGCTTTTGCAGATGGCAGCGTCCGCTTTCTGAATGTTGGCCTGTCGGCACAAATTCGCCGCGCTCTGATTTCGATTGACGGAAACGAATCTCTGACCGATTTCTGATCGCTCAATGACGGACGGTTCGCCAACGCTTCAGGTGGCTCAGTTCCAACAGTATCAGCGGCGCAAGCCAGCTCGCCCAAGACGCGAGCGGGTCGAACCAAGGAGAGCGAACTTCCAGCACGGTCCCCAAGCCGCCGAAAATCCTGAGAATCACGGCGGAGCAGAGCAGCAGAAAGCTGCGTTCCATCCAGCGTCGGTGAATCGCAAACTGCCGCCTCACGGCCGCTCGCCAACCGAATGCCGAGCACGTTGCCGTCGCGACCGCCAAGATTGCAAAGCTGATCGCCGCGATCGTTCCGGTCGAGGTGTCATAGGCCATCCACAAGCCGCTCGGCGACACGACCAGCAGCACGTTTAAGACGTGAACCCGACCGAGGCGTCGATGCCACTTTGGAAATCGAAGTCGAAAGCGTTCGCTGATCAGCAGCATTCCCACGAAAAGCGCCGCAGGCCCAGACACAATGTGCGGATAGAACGCCCACTGGTACGCGCCGAAAAAATAGCCTTCGCGTCCCTGCAAGAAGTCGGACTGAAAGTTCGGAGGGAAGTAACTCGAGTATCCCAGCATTACCGCGACCGTCACTTTGCAAATCAACAAGGCCACCACGACGACCAACGCTCGACGCAAATTCGTTGACGCGCTGCTGGGCATGACGCACCGATTCTCAGGTCCAAAATGATCTGACGCGACAAGACGGGCGGCCAGCCATGAGACGTCTGCCAGTTTAACCTCAACGCCATCGGCGTGAGCGCGCACGCCGTTGGCGTAGCGGTTAAACATTTCACATCACGCCCGCGATGGGCTCGCCCGCATGGCCGAAGAGCACCGGGCGGTTGGTGGAGGTGTAAAGCGGTTGGTCGCGGTCGATGCCGAGTTTTTCATAAATCGTCGAGGCATAGTCTTCCGGCGTGTGCGGCGAGTCGAGGACGTAGCCGCCGTCAGCGTCAGTCTTGCCGATGATGCGACCGCCGGGTGTGCCCGCTCCGGCGAAGACGATCGAGTACGCGTGCTCCCAATGATCGCGGCCACCAAAGGCGTTGAGCCGCGGGGTGCGTCCGAACTCGGTGATGAAACAGACGAGCGTCTCGGCAAGCAGGCCGCGTTGATCCATGTCTTGGATCAGCGCCGCGAATGCTCGGTCGGTGCTCCCCATCATGACCCAGGTGCCAATGCCGTAACGTCCTTCGCCGCCAGCTTTGTTGCGGATCGTGCCGCACGAACCGGACGTGTAGATCAAGTCGTGATGATCCCAGTTGAGCAAGAATCCACCGGGAACCTCGTTGGAGAACGGCCAGATCACATCGACCGTCACAAAGCGGACGCCGGCTTCGATCAATTTGCGTCCGACGAGATAGCAGGCTCCGCGATGCCCGCGACCGTACAACTCGCGAGTTGCGGGAGTTTCGGATTTCAGATC
>JAYVSP010000329.1:0-9253 GCA_043775215.1 Planctomyces sp.
TCGGGCGGCGTGTCCCCCGGTTGGTGACGCAGTTTGATAACGACCTCCGGATGTCCCGATCGGTGCCATCCATGAAAGATGGCCTCCTTGCCGCGACGCGCAACGACGCTGTCGGCAATGAAGGCTCCGTACTCCGCAGGCAAAGCCAATGAGGCGTGTTCACGACTTCTCGAACGGACGAGCAAAATTGGAGCTTGGCAGTGCGGACAAGTGGTTTGACCGCGAAGCCCAGTGCTGACTAACTCGCCTTGGCAGAGTGGGCAGCGGAGTCCCTCGCGGCGGAGTTGGGCGATCTTCTTGGCGGCGAAGCGGGGCGTACTGGCGAGCGGGTTACGGGCCAGCGGCGTGTTGACGCGCGACACGCCTTCCCCGGCGACGTAGAGCATTGCCGTCCCGCGCGGCAGCGTCGTCAGCTCGCTGGCGGCTTCGATGATTTGCTCATCGGTCGTGTAGAACTGCGTTGCCGTGACGACCTCACGAGTGCGAATGCGAGGCACGAGCGACTGCTTGCGGGTGATGCTGGCACCGCGAGTTTTTGTCTTCGACCAACTGTTGCCGTTCGTCTCGGTCGAGCCGCGTGCCGACGACGTGCCGGATGATGAACCGGATTGATCGGAACGTGCCCGGCTCACGGCGTTCGCGACCAGCGATGTGGTTTCGGTCGAACCGGCCGAACTCGTATTTCCTTCCGAGTGGCTCTGCGTGTCGCTGACGGCGTTGCTGGACGAACCACCGTCTTGCTCGGCATCGCTGACGCTCTCGGATTCGTCGGTCAGCGTGATGAGTTCGTTGCCGTCCTGATATTGCTGAAGCTGCGTTTGGACGTGCTTGACCTTCTTGGTGTCGATCGTCGGCAACTTGATGATCTCGCCGATGAACTTGGCATCGACGGGGTTCTTGTGCCGAAAATAAAAATGGGCGTTGCAGTGGCTAATCAACGCTTGCAGCAAACGGTCTTTTTCGCGTTCCTCGAAAAGTTGTGTCCCTTGAAAGGCACACACAAAGCGGCATCGAAACTTGCGGACCTGGGCCAAGGCTCGCGTGATGATCTCGAACGAAGCCTGAAAGACAGGCAACTCGTCGATGAAGATGCAATGCGGCACGCGGGCGTGACGCGGCGTGTTGTAGATCGCGAACAGAATCTCCATGAGCCAGAGATTCGCGAAGATCTCGACATCCTCGTCACGGAGCACACTGCCGCGAGCCAGCGATACCAGAATCCTGCAACAATCATCATCCGCTGCCGTGCGGTCTAGGGGCTGCGATGAGATGGCTGCTTGTCGGTGACGGCGCGGCGCACCTCGGATTCTGTGAGCCGTTCGTCCTGGTCTTCGTCGAACCGCTGGAAGTCCTCGTGAGTACCGAGGAACTCGGAACGAGTGACGACGCCGTCGTGATTGCGGTCCAGAGCGGTGAACCAAGCGGGGGCTTGGTTCGTGGAAGTGGCGGCGGAGTTGTTGGGTTGGCCGAGGCTGATGAACAGTGTTACCGCTGTCGGAAGTTCTTTCCGGGTTGTGGGTCGGATCATCATGGCGGCGGCTTGGAGTTCGGCGTGGCTGAGGTGGCCGTCTCGATTTTGGTCGATCCACTCGAAGAGCGAACCTTCGTGGGTGAGCACGGTCAGTTGGACGTTGGCCTCCACCAGCGGCGCGAGTATGTCGAGTGCGGACTGCCATTCGGCGGCAGTGACTCGGTGGTCGCAGTCGTGGTCGGCGAAGTCGAAGAGCGTCAGTAGCGACCGGTTCGGAGCTTGGGCGGCTTCGGCGGCGGTGACGGATTGATTGTGGTCTTTGTCGGCAGCGGTGAAATGGGCTTGGGCTTGTGGCTCGGCCAAGTCGTGCCAGCGGTTCGAGTCGCCACGCGCGGGGAGCAGCGAGCAGTGGCTGTCGCCGAGCTGGAAGGTGACGCCATCTGAATTGGAGGTGCCGGGCTGAAGTCGGGCGACTTCCGCGAGCTTCGTCTTGAGGGACAATCGAGCGCTGACGGACAGGTCGAGTGTCTGGTGTGGTTCGGTGCGAGGTGCAATCTCGAACCGAGGTTCGCTCAGGCGCGAGGTTGCGAAGGGATAGGGCTGTTCGACGGACGAGGCAATCTCGCGAGCACTGACGAGGTCATCGTCGTCCTCGTCGAGTTTGCGAAGACGCTCCGGGATGGCGGCGAGTTCGGCGGCCGACAAGTGGCCGTCGCGGTTGTCGTCGAGACGTCGCCACAGCGCGGTGGTCAGGATCGGCGTCATTTCGGAACGAGCCGTGACGGCGGTGATCGTGCCGACGCCGTGTTTCGTGTACCACGTCTGAAACTCAAGCAGCGAAATCGAACCGTCTTGATCGGAGTCGGCTTCGGCGAGTGTGATCGGTTCGGAGTGATTCGCCGGGAGATAGCCCCAAGCGGCGCGACGCAGCCAGCCGGCGCTTGGGGCGGCTGACAATTCTTCCGCGTTGAGTTGTTGATTGCCGTCGCGGTCGAGGTGAGCGAACAGTTTCTCGAAGCGCGGACGCAAGGCATCGGTCAGCGGTTGGCCGTCGAGTTCGATATGCAGCCGCAGCGTCACAGACTGCGTTGGGGCGCTGAGCGTGAAGATCAAGTCCGGCTCAGCGGCGGATGCTTGAGAGACGGTGAGTGCCGAGATGAACGTCAAAAAGAATTTCACAGCAGTGCTTCCTCGATGACCTTCGCATTCGGGTCGGCGATGCGGATGGGGCGGCCGACGTTTGACAGATTTTGTTTGCGCGGGTCGATGCCGATGGCTTTGCAGACGGTCGCCAGCAGGTCGGGGCCGGTGACGGGGCGGTCGGCGACTCGCATTCCGTCTTCGGTGGTGCGGCCGATCGTTTGGCCGCCGCGAATGCCGCCGCCTCCCAGCACCGTCGTCCAGGCGACGGGGAAGTGATCGCGGCCGGTGTTGTTGTTGATTTTTGGAGTCCGCCCGAACTCACCCATCCAGACGATCGTGGTCGTGTCGAGCAAGCCACGTTCGTCGAGGTCGCGCATCAGCGTCGCCCACGCGGGGTCGAGGATTTCGCTCAGCCGGCGCACGCGGTCGAAGTTCGACTGATGCGTGTCCCACGAGTTGTTGTCGTCGCCAACGCTGGTCAGATTGACTTCCACGAACGGCACGCCCCGTTCGATCAATCGCCGGGCCAGCAGGCATCCCTGGCCGAACACCGTGCGGCCGTAAGCATCGCGAATGTTGGGCGATTCACGTTCGAGGTCAAACGCGGTCGCGGCTGCGGTTCGCATGAGCCGCACCGCTTTGTCGTAAGCGGAACGATGTCCGCGCGTCAGTTCGCTGGAAGGATGCGAGGAATCTGCGCCGCCGAGTCCGCTGAGGAACTCGCGATCAAACTGCGCGAGCATATCCAGCCGCGCGTCGAGTTGCTCGGACGCGAGCGCTGTGGACGGTTTCATGTCCGCGATTTGCAGAGCGCGAGCCGGGTCAGCGACCGGCATTCGCTCGCCGCCGCCGATCGCCAGCGGAGCGTAGTTCGGACCGAGGAACCCGCCGATCAAGTTGCGTTCGACGTTGCGATTCGGCGCGATGCTCACGCAGTTGGGCAAGTCAGCCTCTGAGTCCGCGAGTTCCTTCGCAATGAGCGAGCCGAGCGGCGGGAACTGAATCGGTCCTTGCGGCGCATAGCCGGTGTGCATGACCTGCGTGCCGCGAGCGTGATCCCCTTCCTTCGTGGTCATCGACCGCACGACGGCGAGCCGATGTCCCCACTTCGCAAGCTGCGGCAAGTGCTCGCTGAATTTCACACCCGAAGCCGACGTCTCGATCTCGCGAAACGGCCCGCCATTGGCGTGGCCCGGCTTCAAATCGAACGTGTCCATTTGCGATGGGCCGCCACCCATCCAGAGCACCAGACAAGCACGTTTCGGCTTCGAGCCAGCGATCGTCAAACGGCTTTCGTCCGCCAGCACGTCCAGCCAACCGGACAGGGACGCTCCGACGCCAAACGCCGAGAGCCGCAGCCAATCGCGGCGTGAGAGTTGAAGATGTCGCATGAGTTGTGTCCTTGAAACAGTCAACAAGGTCAGCAGTCATCAGCCGGACCGCGCTAGCCTGGATTATTCACGGACACCACATGGGGATGACACGGTGACGCAAACTAACCCGACGCGCAAGCGAGGCCAAGCCGTGACGATGGCCTCGCTTACGCGTCGGGTTGGTATGCGGCCATGAATAATCCAGGCTAGCGTCCGGTTTTGAAATCATCGAGAACCGGACGCTAGCGCGTTCCGGCTGATTGACGATTGTCGCGAGCCAGTCCGAGGGCTGTTGCCCATCGGCTCGCCGGTTGGATTGGGGGTCAGTGATTCACGGAAAACTCGTGGCTGTTGAGTAGTGCCCACAGGATGTCCGCCAATGCGACGGCGCGATCTTTTTGGGGACCACCGGAAGAAACGTATTCGGTCAAACGCCGCGACTCGCCGGAAGTCGGCAGCCGCGAGTAGGTCGCGAGAAACAGTTCATCGACGCGCTGTTGATCGTTGAGATACGGAGCTTCGCGCAGAGCCATCAGCAACGGGCCGGAGGCCACATCGGTCGCCAGTGTTGTGAGCGCACCGTTCATGCGCGTCAGAGCTTGGGGGATCGACGTTGTCGCATCCACGGGCCGCTCGGTTGATGCGAACCTCGCCAGGAATTCGCTGCGAACGGTGCGACGATCGCGCGGTCCTTCCAATGGAGCCGTCGGTGAATATCCCGCCGCGCGGATCACGCTGTCGAAGAGTTGCTCGGCGGTCAGCGTCTTCACCGACATGCGTGCGAAGTCGGAGGGGTTGTCCTGCGACTCGTGCGTGCGGCGGCTGGTCAGCGAGTACGCTCGCGATCGGAGAATGCCACGCAACAGAAACTTCAAATCGAAACGCTGATCGACGAATGACTGAGCGAGGTCGTCCAGCAACGCCGGATGACTCGGTGCGTGCGCGGAATTCATGTCGTCCACCGGTTCGATCAAACCGACTCCGAAGCAATGTGACCACACGCGATTGACGGCCGCTTTCGCGAAGAACGGATTGCTCGGCGACGTGATCCATTCGGCGAGCATTTCGCGCGAGACTCGTTCGTTCGGCTCGCGCGCTTCGGCCCATTTCGGCGACTGACCGTTGAGGAACTTCGCGGGGACGACCTTGCCGAGTTCGGGAATCTTGATGGATGGCTCGCGGTCGGTACGGTCGTCGGAAAAGAACGCGGCGAGTTGCCAGAATTGCTCGCGCTTCCATTCGCCGAACGGGTGGTCGTGACACTGAGCACAATCAATCCGCACGCCGAGAAAATCCTTCGCCGCGCTGGCCGCGATGACCTCCGGCTGGCGTTCATTGGCCTCGAAAAAACCAAGCGACGTCGGCCAGCCGGCGTTGGCGTCCAGCAACTCTTTGGCTGCTGCGGCTTCGGTCGGCGAGGTGATGATCTCGCGCACGATCTGGTCGTAAGGAGCGCCGCGCCGCAAACGGTCGCGCAGGAAATCATCGAATCTCGCAGCGAACGCCGGAAAGCGATCGGTGTCTTGCTTCGGCAGCCAAGCCTCGCGCCAAGTGCGTGTGAAGTGTCCAACGAACGCACCGCTGTCGAGCAGTTTGTCAATCAGTCGTCGCCGCTTGTCCTCGCGGGTGTCTTCGAGAAACTCGCGCGCCTGCCCGGCGGTTGGGATGCGTCCCGCGAGATCCAGCCACACGCGCCGCAAGAATTCGGCGTCGTTCGCGACGGTAGCCGGTTCGACCTTCTGCTCGTGCCACCGCGCGGCGATGTGCTCGTCAATCTTCGCCGCGAGGATGTCGGCCTCGTCGGCGCGAACCAGCGATGCCATTCCCAACCAGAACAACATCACCCACATGCTGGCGAGCCGAGTGGCGTTAGCCCTCGGACGTTTGTCCTGATCGCCGAAGTCCGGGGCCTGACGGCACCCGGCTCGCCATCCGAAGTTGATCCGTTGCAGGCGGCTCATTGCGGCACCTCAAAGGCTGGCAGTTCGGTGGACGGCTTCGTGATGGTCGCTTTGAAAGGAGTCGTCTGCGGGTTGTTGAACTTTCCTTGAAAGCGATCTTCGCCGTAGCCGCCGTCTTCCACGCTGACCGTCGGCCAAGTGATCGTCACGGTAAACTCCCCTTCGGGAGCACCGTCTCCCGCGTCATACGTGCTGACTTTGAACGTGCCGTCCGGTTCCGTCTTGGCGTAGCAGCGAACGTCTTTCAGTTTCGAGTCCTTCGGATGGAACAGCAGCATCGCTCCATCGAGCGACTTGCCCTTCGAGACAACCGAGCCGCGCGCGGGAAACACCGGCGGCCGGCCGTCATCCTTCTTTCCCCCACACCCGCTGACGACCAACGCCAGCAGTATCGCGATCAAGAATCGATTCAAGTGAGCCTCGCGTGGATTTTTGATTTTCGATTTTCGATTTTCGATTTGTGGCTCTCCGCCACACATGTTGAATTTAGGCCGATCAGCCGGAACGCGCTAGCGTCCGGTTCGGTTTTTCACGGAAACCGGACGCTAGCGCGTTCCGGGTGATTGAGTCGATCAACACAAATGGCGGAGAGCCCGATTTGTTTGGAATGAGGCCCGTCGCCGCTGCTTCCAATCAAAAATCGAAAATCGAAAATCCTTACTTCAAGTCCTCTTCGCCAATCACTTCGCCGCCGTTGCGAGTCACCAGCCCGAACAGCACTTCCGGAGCCATGTTCTTGCTCAACAACCGGACCGAGCCATCCACGAACAGCCCGTTGGCTCCTTCCGGATGAAAGGCATACACCCCTTGGCTGTTGTTGCAGTTGATCGCGCACGGGCCGACCTTCGACAGTCCGTCCGCCGAATAGCTCACTACTTGAAACACATTGAACGATGGCCACGGACCCCAGAATTTGGCGACGGTCAACCCGGAGTCATCCTTCTGCTTCTCGCCTTTGACCCAATGTTCCGGGCGACCAGCTTGCTCGGAGAGCAGCAACGTCCAGGATGTGCCGTCCACGATTTCAGTCAGCGGCCGGATGGTTTCATCGACCATCGCCGTCACTTTGTTGTCGAACATCCTCGACGACAACGACGGATCACGCACGCTGTTGAAGCCGAAGTAATCGCCCAGCGCGCCCACCGTACCGGTTTCGTTCGATGCCAAATCGGTGATCGCCATGCGCCGCGCCGGTGGAGCCGCCGGACATTCAAAGATCGGCAGTCGAGTCCCCACCGCCTCGCGATTCGCCGGGTCGAAGAAGTCTTTATCCATTTGATACTTCGCCGCGAGTTCCTTCTCGCCCAAATGCGGCAGCAGCGGCGGAGCCCAGCCTCGATACGGCCCGAAAATGCGTCGCGGCGGCAGACCTCCATGAGTCTGCTCGAAACTGTGAAACGCTCGCCCGATTTCCTTGAGCCTGGCCGCACATTGCTCGCGCTGCGACAGCATCCGCGCCGACAACATCGCCGGAGCGAACACACAGAACAGTATCGCCAACACCGCCAACGTGACGAGCAAGTCGATCTGACTCACTCCGCGTCGGAGGACATCGAGTGCCGCCACATTGTGGCAGCAAGTTGGAACTCGCAGTCGGATTCGTTGAATGACCATTGTGGGCACCTCATTCCAAGTTGATCGGTTCTCGTCCGTCGATGGTGATGAGCGACAGCACGATGAACTTGCTGATCGACTGATTCAGCATTCGCGAGCTTCCATCCGCGAGCAGCACGTTCGCGCCGCCGTCATGAAAGCTGTAGATGCCATTGCCGTTGTTGCAGTTGATGATGCACGGCCCATTCTGCGCCGAACCATCACCGGTGTAGGACCAGACTTGAAACGCTTGGTACGAGGCCCACGATCCCCAAAAATAGGGCAGCGACATTCCGGTATTCGTGGCTTGCTGTTGACGGCGGATGTAGTAGTCGGGACGCCCCCCGTTCTCGACGACGACAATCGTGCTCGACAGCCCATCGCGAAGCTGCGCCAGCGGACGCTGCTTGTTGTCCGCCAAGGCCATGTGCGTCACGCTCCCCGTGCAATTGGCGAAGCTCGGATCGGAACAACTATTCGGAACCCAATACGTTCCTTCCGACCCCTGCGTCCCGGTCGGCACATTGCTGAGATCGCGAATATCGACTAGCCGCGGCATCGACGGCACCGACGGGCAATAGAACACCGGCAGATGCGTCTTCACCACCGGCTGATTGGCTGCGTCGTAATAGTGCTTGTCCCAGCGATACTGCTTGAAGAGCGGAGCCTGATCGACCTGCGGCAAAATTCGAGTCGCCCAACCCTGATGATACGGCGTCCCCCAGGCCGGCCCGCTGCGTCGGGGCGGCAGACCGTTGAAGCTGTCGGCGTAGTTGTGCATCGCCAGCCCAAGCTGCTTGAAGTTGTTCTTGCACTGCGACCGCCGCGCCGCCTCGCGAGCCTGCTGCACCGCCGGCAACAACAACGCAATCAAGATCGCGATGACCGCAATCACGACCAGGAGTTCGATCAGAGTGAAGCCCCGTTGTTTTCGCATCGCCAACGCTCCCGGAACTCGGTCCTTCGGCAAGCAAATCAAGAACGGCAAGTATCGGGTCGTCACTGAATCTTGCGAGCGATCCCCACGGCGAATCTTTCGTCTTCGCTGGCGAAAGATTCGCCGCACCAGAATGCGGCGATGCGATGCTCGAGTCGGATCGTTTGCCGTCCCGATTCTGAAAAACCCTGGTTTCACGAGGAGAGAACGCCATGCGAACGCTTTGCGGTCAACAATCGGCTTTATCTCGCCCCGTATCCATCGCATTGGGTCGTCGTGCGTTCTTGGACGAGCGAGCCGCTGCTGAGACGAGCCGGACAAAACGGACTTCCTGCGTCAGTTTGCAGGGGCCGCGATGCTTCAAAGCGAACAAGTCGCGGTCGTCAGAGAAACCCGCACCAAGCTCAGTGCTTTGCTCAGCGAAATTGAAACGAATCCGAGCAACTAGCATTGCCCCTTCAAGTGAGCCGCTGCTCGTAAAACACCAACATCCGTTCGCAGCAATCGCAGAGCATTGAAGACGACGGCCAGTGAGACGCCCATGTCGGCGGCGATGGCGGTCCAAACAGTCGCTGCCGCTCGTTACACTCAAATGCGCTTCCATTCTGTGTTTCGCTGTGGGGGCAGTCGTTCCATTACCTGTCTTTCGCTTATCGAGGAAATCCCATGCTCGCGGATCTTGGACGAAGTTTGGTTTGCGGAATCACCGTCTTGATCTCTGCGCACGCACTTGCTGTGGAGCCGACTCTCGTCGCGCAAGGGGCGGGTGGGCAGG
>JAYVSP010000330.1:0-3844 GCA_043775215.1 Planctomyces sp.
CTTGAAATCTGCCGTTTTTCGAGTGGACTGAGCAAAACCAAACAGTGTCTGCGAGCTCTGCCACCGAAGTTTGTTCCCGGAATTTGTTTGACCATCCAACAAGGAGACTGCTCGTGGCCAAAGACAAAAATGATGAAACCGAGGCGATCGCCATTCCCGCCGCTGCACCGGCTGCTGCCCCGCAGCAGACGCTGACGGTGGATGATTCCAGCACCAGCGCGGGCTATGCGAACTTCTGTCGCGTCTCCAGCACGCCGGAAGAGTTGATTTTGGATCTCGGGCTGAATCCCAATCCCTATGCTCAAGGCAACGTGACGGTGCATGTTGGCCAACGGATTATCATGAATCACTACACGGGCAAGCGATTGCTCAGCGCCTTGTCGATGGCCTTGCAGCGTCATGAGCAGGCGTTCGGTGTCCTTGAAACGGACGTACGGCGCCGCGTGAAGCCATCAATGACCGCCACCGGTCCACGCTAGTTGAATCCGTTCAAAAGCTGTCAAACAAACCGCCCGACGACTCTTAGGTCGCCGGGCGGTTTCGTTTTTACCGGTTGATGAGCCTCTCCGAGACTCAACAAGTGCCGCGTGACGACTTGAGCCGATTCTTTCGGAATCTCGCCTGCCCGCGTGCAGCCACAACGTACTGGCTCAATCAATTGACGCAGCTTGCCGTGGTCCCCAAACGGCCTTGCTGAACTTGCGTCCGTTTGTCGCGAACTTCAGCCAATTTCGGTCTACCGGTGCCGCTGGACTTCGTCGCGTGCCGAAATAGTTGGGTGAAGACGTATGGCGCAGTCGCGCCTTTCCCGACGGAATCAATTCGGACGATCGTCGGCAGAATCTGCCAGAGCGTGGTACGCACGGACAGCAAAAACCATGAGCCACTTTTTTGAGAAACGGGACCGGTGGGGGAATAGCCTTGCACTTTGGGTCATCCTCGGTGCCATCTTCATCACACCCTTGTGTGCCTGGTCGCTACGTCACACACACATCGAAAATGACATCCAGCATTGGCTTCCCTCGGACGATCCGAATGCCATCACCTTGCAGTGGTCAATGCAACAATTCAATCTGGATGCCGGTGACAGTATCTTGCTGTCGTGGGAGGACAGCAGCCTGAATGACCCGCGGATTCGCCAACTGACGGATCGGCTGCAAGGACAGCCGGACGAGCAGGGAATTCGCCGTGGTGGGCTGAAACAAGTCTCTCGCGTGGTGACGCCGCAAGAGGTGATCGTGCGGATGGTCGATCACGGCGTCGAACGGGATGAGGCCATCCAGCGGTTGCAGGGAGTGCTGATCGGAACCGGAGCGTTCAAGATTCGTCTCACGGAGTTCGGCCGACAGCGTCAAAAGCAGGTGACTCGCGAACTCGTTGCCAAGGCAAAGTCGACATTGGGAATTGATCTGCGCGTGCTGCCTGCCGCGCGAGATTTCGAGGCGACTGAAGAATCACTCGCCGCCGCGGAGGCCACGTCTGCCATTGGGGCAACAGACTCCGGTGCGGTGGCCAATGAGGTCGCCGTTCCAATTCCGGATGATTTGCCGTTGGTGGAGTTCGACCCGGTTCCAGCTCACGATTTCCAAGTGTCTGGGAAAGGGCAGTGGACCGGTTCCACCGACGCGAAGCTGCGTGATCTGGCCTTGAGCTTGAAGGGCAGCCCGACCGCCGACGCGCCGGAAGGTGCTCCGCTGATCGAGGATTGCTTCCAAGCGCTCGGCTCACCCGTGGCGTTGTCGATCGTCTTGAGCGAAGCGGGCGAGGCGGACAAATCCACTTCAATGGCCCTGATCCGACAAGCGGCCGCCGACGTGGGCATTCCGGCCAAGCAACTGCATTTGGGAGGCCGCCCAGTTGCCAGCACGGCATTGAACGAAGGAGTGAAATCCGCACTCTGGAATCCCGCCGCTGCTCCCGGCCACTTTTGGAAACGTTCGGTCATGGGAATGTCGGGACTCATCGGCGTGTTGGTCGCGTTCACGATGTTGCGTAGCGTGAAACTGACTCTGCTGGTGCTGTTCGTATCGTACTTCACCGTCTTCGTGACCGTGTCGCTGGTTCCGCCGACCGGCGGCAGCATGAACATGGTGATGGTGCTGATGCCGACGTTTCTCTTGGTCGTGGTGATGTCGGGCGCGATTCACGTCGCTCACTATTGGCGCCACGCAGCCTATCACAATATGGGGAACGCGGTCGTCGAAGCTTCCAAGATGGCCAGCGCTCCCTGCTTGTTCGCGACGATTACCACGGCGATCGGTTTGCTGTCGCTGCTGACAAGCGATCTGAAACCGGTTCGCGATTTCGGAGTGTATTCAGCGGTCGGCTCGATCATCGGTGTTGTCGTCGTTCTCTACCTATTGCCGGCATTGATCCAATTGATTTCGTTTAAGCCTCCCAAACCCTCGGACGTCGATACGACCAAATGGGAACATTTCGGCCGTTGGTGCTGCCGCAAACGGCACTGGATTGTTTGGGGTTATACGCTGGCGACCGTCGTGTGCGTTGTCGGACTGAAATGGTTCCGGACCGAGACGAAGGTCATTCGGTATTTCCCCGCGGATGCCCCGGTGGTGCGGGACTACAATTTCCTAGAAGAGAACTTGGCGGGCATTGTTCCGGTCGACGTGATTGTGAAGTTCGATTCTGACAGCCAGTCGAGGCTGAATTTCCTCGAACGCATGGAGGTCGTGCGGGCTATCGAAAACCGCATGCGTGAGCATCGCGAAATCACCGGCGCGATCGCCTTGCCAGACTTTCGCACAGTCACGGAAAAGCTGGAACCGGACGCCGGAACCCTGGCGAAAATCGGCTACAACCGCAAAGCCACCGAACTGGAACGCCGCATCAAAGCGGGCGAGGTCACTGGAACGAAATCGTTCTTCACCGTCACTCGCCAGACTCATGACTTGCATCAAGCCGGAGACGCTCTGTTGAACAAGTCCGGTGACGAACTATGGCGCATCACCGCGCAATGTCTAATCATGTCCGATGCCAATTTCAGTTCCCTCATTCAAGAGGTACATGGCATCGCACAGTCGGTGTTGAAGATGCATGCCGGCACGAACCACATTGTTACTGGCATGGTGCCGGTCTTCATGCAGACGCAAAAGGCGCTGCTGGACAGTCAGGTCAACAGTTTTGGTGTCGCCTACTTGACGGTCGCGATTGTGATGATCTTCGCAGTTCGGCATGTGCTCGCGGGGTTCATGACCATGCTGCCGAACGTGTACCCCATCGGCCAGATTTTCGGTCTGATTTCGTTCCTGGGCATTCCGGTCGACATTGGCACAATGATGACCGCGTCCATCGCGATGGGCATCGGCGTGGATGGCACATTGCACAAGCTGACGTGGTTCCGCAAAGGGATCGAGGAAGGCCGCAGCCGTGAAGACTCGATCGCATTGGCAGTGGGCCACAGCGGTCCCGCGATCTGGGAAACGAGCGCAGTGCTCGCGTTGGGCATGTTGATGCTGTATCCAGCCGACTTATTGTTGATCAGCCGCTTCGGCTGGTTGATGTCGGCGATCATCCTGGTCGCGGTGGCCGGTGACATCCTCTTCCTGCCGGCTCTGCTGGGAGGTTCGCTGGGGACGATGGTCATCAGCACGGTGAAGCACTCACCCGCGACACCCGTCCCGAGCGATCCCGCCACTCACACCTCGGTCGTGCCGGCGCCGCATTTGGCTTCGGCCAATTCGCTGACGTCAAAGCCGCTGGAGTCGTGAGCGGCACGGCGCTAGCCGGCGCTAGCCCAATGGCACTTACTTTAGATAACACTTGAGATTGGCATGAGGTTTGCGCCAGTCAAATTGACACATTGGAAGGGAGTCAATTTGGCATG
>JAYVSP010000331.1:0-5241 GCA_043775215.1 Planctomyces sp.
GCCATCAAACCCAGGGCGTTGCCCTGGGCTGCCGAGTCTTGGCCCGTTGGGCCAGAACCACACTCGCGATTCGTCCGGGGGCTGACGCCTTGCCGCTCAATCACATGAACCCGAAGTCGTAGTCTTGAAGACGCGCTAGTCGTACCTGTAATCGCTCGACTCAATGAGCTTGGCCTCATTCCTTTGCCCCCATTCCTTTGCCAGTTCTTTGCGTTTCTTTTGAGTGGCAAGGGAATGGGGGGCAAAGGGACGTCCCACAACTTCTGAGTTTCCACCCGTTGCGAGAAGACTGCGGTGGATCGAACCCAAACAGTCGGTGCAACTCCCCCGGGTGACCGTCGGTCAATTCCTTTGGAGGACTTCCAACAAGCGCGAGGTTCGTACTTCGAGACGCTCCAGTTCTGTCGCGGCGGCGGCCAGATTGTTTTCGCGGCCCATCATTTCCAGTCGGAGTGCGGCATCCACGACCGGTAGAGCCCCAAAGATGGCGGCCGAACCTTTTAGCGTGTGTGCCGAACGTCGCAGGAGCGCCGCATCAGAGGCCGCGACTGCCTGACGAATCTCGGTCATCGAGTGCGGACACTCTTCCAAGAAGATGTGGACGAGTTCTACTAAGAGGTCAGCATCGTTGCCGGTGTTTTTTCGGGCGAGATTCCAGTCGATCACACATTCGTTAGGTGACGGCAAGATGTCCTCAGGAACCGCCGCCGCCGCCGGAGCAATGCCCGGTTCGGCAACGAGCGCGGTTGGGGCTAACACGTTGGCCGGAAATGAGGCGACCGTTCGATGCAACGACTCCGGGTCGATCGGTTTGGAGAGATAGTCATCCATTCCCGCGGCCAGGCAGTGTTCGCGGTCCCCTTTCATCGCTTCGGCGGTCATCGCGATGATTGGCGTTCGCCGGCCGGTGCCTTGCTCTTCCCGACGGATGGCCGCCGTGGTGTCGTAGCCGTTCATCTCCGGCATCTGCACGTCCATGAGAACGACGTCGAAGGGCTCGTGTCGCCAATGCTCAACGGCTTCTCGGCCGTTGTTGGCGATGACCACCTGGTGTCCCCATTTGGTCAAGAAACCAACAGCCACTCGTTGATTCACCAGACTGTCTTCGGCCAACAGGACGCGACGCGAAGCCACTCGTGGGAATCGTTCATCCAAGTCCTGACTCTCCATCACTGTCGCGGCACCCAGTTCATGGAGCACGGCGTCCAGCAACTCGGAAGCCATCACCGGTTTGCGCATGAAGCGACTGATGCCGGCCTCTTGCAGGTGTTGAGAATCCAACGTCGTCATCGATGACGACAACACCAAGATGGGACGAGCGTGTCCATCTGGTTGCGACGCCAAATGCTCGGCCAACTGCACGCCGTTCATGTCCGGCATGTGATAGTCGAACAACAGCAAGCCGAACGGTCGTCCCGCGCGATTCGCTTCGTCGATCGCCGCGAGCGCCGCCGGTCCACTGTCCACCAACGTCGGCTGCATCCGCCAATTCTGCAACATCTCTCGGAGGATGCGACGATTCGTGGAGTTGTCGTCCACGACCAGCACCCGCAGATCGCGGAGTTGTCGCAATTGGGCCGGCTTAGGCGGCAATTGATTCGCGGCGATTCCAAACTCCACCACAAACGCAAACGTGGAGCCCTGCCCCTCAATGCTGTCGACCCAAATGCGGCCCTGCATCCGTTCGATCAAACGTGAGGAAATCGCCAAGCCGAGGCCGGTCCCACCGTAGCGTCGCGTGGTCGAAGCGTCCGCTTGCGAGAAGGCTTGAAACAGACGCTGCTGCTTGTCAGGCGAAATCCCGATCCCGGTGTCCTGGATGGAGAATCGCAACCGAGCCGTCGTCGCGGTGATTTCATCCGGTTCGACGTTGACCACCACCTCGCCGTGCTCCGTGAACTTGATCGCATTGCCGACCAGGTTGACGATGATCTGCCGCAGTCGTCCGGGATCGCCGATGAGCCGATCTGGGATGCTCGAATCCACGCGACAGGCCAACTCCAACTGTTTCTCGGCCGCACGCAGCGTCAGCAGGTGAATCCCTTTGCCGACACATTCTTGCAAGCCAAACTCGATCGACTCCAATTCCAATTTGCCCGCTTCGATCTTGGAGAAATCGAGAATGTCATTGAGCAACCGCAGCAGCGCGTCGGCCGATTGTTGGATCAGCGACAAGAATTCGCGCTGCTCGTTTTGAAGTGTCGTACCGGAGAGCAATTCCGCCATGCCGATGATCCCGTTCATGGGCGTGCGAATTTCATGGCTCATGTTGGCCAGGAATTCGCTCTTGGCGCGGTTGGCCGATTCCGCCGCCTCTTTGGCGATTTGCAATTCGGCTTGCGAACGGGTGAGTTGATCGGCGCGCTTGGCCAGAGCGTCCAGCAATTGTTGTCGCTCGACGGCGTAGCGGATCGAACGCTCCAAGCGCGCCGCATCGAGCGCGTCTTTCACGAGAAAGTCGGCCGCCCCCGCCTTCATCGCCTGCAAATCGGTTTGATGATCATCCTGGCCGGTCATCATGATGATCGGCACGCGACAACCTTCGGCGACCGCTTGACCCAGCAACTCCAAACCGTTCCGAGCGCCAAGCCGGTAATCCAGCAAGCAGGCCACATGCCGCCCTTGTCGCAGCGTGTCCAACCCGGCATCAAAAGTGCCCACCCAATCCAACTCAAAATTCGACTTGCCGGTGCGAGCCAACAAACCGCGCGTGATGACGAAACTGTCCTCGTCGTCATCAATCAGCAAAATGCGCGGAGCAATGTCGGTCATGGGGTAAACCCTGGAGGGCTGCGGCTCGACGCAGCCCTCCATTCAAGAACGGTTAAGGTTCGATCACGAGCAAAATGTCTCACAGAAAGCCGACGACTCTCAATTCGTTCGTCTTGAGAAGTCGGTAAGCGTTTTGGAACTTGAATGGAGGGCTGCGTCGAGCCGCAGCACTCCAAGGTCTGCAACTCACTCCGGGCCGCCGTTGGGCAATTTCACAATCTCGAACCAATAGGCGCTGAGAACTTTCATCACCTCGGCCAGTCCCGAGAACGAGACCGGTTTGGTGATGTACGAGTTCACGCCCAAGTCATACGAGCGGACGATGTCTTCCTCGGCCTTCGACGTGGTCAGGATGACGACCGGAATCTTTCGCAGATCCGGGTCCGACTTGATCTCTGCCAGAGCTTCGCGGCCATCTTTGCGGGGCATGTTCAAGTCGAGCAAAATCAGCCCCGGCGTCGGTGACGAGCCGGGTGCGGAGTACTTGCCGCGGTGATGCAAATAGTCCATCAACTCTTCGCCGTCCTCGACAAAGCGGATCCCATTTTTCAGCCGCGCCTCATGCAGGGCTTTCGAGGCCATCAGGCGGTCATCCGGGTCGTCGTCGGCCATCAGGATTTCGACCGGTGCTTCATTGTGGTTCATAACGCGACTCCCTCAACGTGTTTGACAGGCAACTTCGCCATGAACACCGCTCCTTGGTCCAAAGTACTCTGGGCCGTGATGGTGCCGCCGTGGCGCTCCACAATTTTCCGGCAAATGGCCAAGCCCATGCCCGTCCCTTCAAATTCCCGACCATGCAGACGCTCGAACGGGGCGAAAATCCGTTCGGCGTATTTCTGATCGAATCCAATTCCATTGTCGGACACTGTAATCTCGCAAATCGGTTCCGCAGAGGTCATTCCCGGCTGGCAGTGATCGGAATTCACCAGTTGGCCTCGCACGGACACCAGCGGAGCCACGCCCGGACGATGATACTTTAAGCCATTGCCGATTAGGTTCTGCAAGAGTTGCTGCATTTGCAATGGATCGGCCGCCAGCGACGGCAGGTCGCCGATCTCGACACGGCCTCCCGTTTGCTGAATGCGGGACTCCAAATCGTCCACGACCTGCTCGGCCACGGACTTCAGATCCACCGCCACAAACGGTTTGGCTTTGGTCATCACGCGGGAGAAATTGAGCAGGTCGTTAATCAATCCCTGCATGCGTTTCGCGGCGTTCTGCATCCGCTGCAAGTAGTCTTGTCCTTCCGCTCCCAAGACGCTCTGAAACTGCGTCGTCAGCATATCTCCAAAGGCTTGTACCTTGCGGAGCGGTTCTTGCAGGTCGTGCGAGGCAATGTACGCGAATTGCTCCAACTCGACGTTGGAGCGGGCGAGTGCCTCGGTGCGCGCTTTCAGCAGCGCGGTTCGCGATTCGACGGTTTCCTCGAGGCTTAAATGATGAATCCGCAGTTCGGCATCGCGACCCTGAATCTCGGCCAGCATCTCGTTGAACCCGTCGCACAGGACTCCCAATTCATCGTGGCTGGTCTTGTGTGCCCGCAACGAATAGTCGTGCTCGTTCGAGACTCGCGCGGCCACTTGAGCGAGATTCAAGATCGGATTGGAAATGATGCGTTGGAGCGCGATCGACAACAGCACGGCGAACACCAATGCCGCCGCAAAGACCGTGGCCATGATCAGGACTTTGCGTTGAATCTCGGAGTTGAGCACGTCAAGGGCAACTCGTAGGTAAATGCGTCCGATGACCTCGCCATCCTTCAGTTTCACCTCGTCCACAACGTCCAAGAAACCATCCTTCGTGAATTCCGAGCCCAAAGATTCAGGGGGCGAGAATGTCGCTGCTCCCAATTTCGAGGACTGGTATCGCGCGATTTCTGTTCCACCCAGGTTGTAAAGTGCGGCAAAACGGATGGACCGTTCGGCGGCCAACTGAGAAACCAACTCTTGTGCTCCGGTTGGATCGATATCCGCGATGCTCAAAGCTGCCGCACTGTTGGCTGCCACAACGGTCGCCAGAGTCGTGTATCCCGTCGCCAGCCGCCCGCGGATCGCCTGCACGTCGCTGACAACAATCGCCACCGAAACTGCCAACAGCACAAGGCTCACAATTCCCACCAGCAGCAGCGTGAGCTTGTAGCGAATTGACAGGTGAGGAAACATGTCTAGACCTGATCCAAGCGATCCCACCGAGCTTGCCTCGGTGGTTTCTGAGCCTTTGCACTACGGCGATCGACGGTTTCGATTGAAGTGGCTCGTAGTGGTGTGCGAATGACATCGCTTGTTTAAGGCCTAGCCCTGAAGATGGCAACACCTCCCACGGACCCGTTTGATGGTGTTATCTCCGCGCGGGCAAGGATGACACCTTCATCAGCCGGAACGCGCTAGTGCCACATCTCGGAAGTAGGGTTTCATGAAAACGGAAAATTGTATATTTCCCGCCGGTCCTCGATTTTGAGGCGGGAGG
>JAYVSP010000332.1:0-5437 GCA_043775215.1 Planctomyces sp.
GACGCACCCTCGTTTCGTGACCTCACTCGATTCTAATTGGCCTCGTTCGCTGTCCTGATCCGTGTTCAATCCGTGTTTCATCCGTGGCTTGAAAACTGGTCTCCCCGGAACACCGGAAGAGCCATGAGGAAATACCTGCTCGACTCGAATGCCCTCGCGGATTGCATTTTTCAGCGGCCGGACTGAAGGTCGAAAACTGGGCCAATTGATAACGCCCGGTGCGTGAACATTCGGGGGACATTCGGGGTTGCTGGTGGTTCTGGATGAAGTGGAAACGATTCAGCGCTTGCGGAGTGATGTGTGCGACAAGAGTCTGAACACACTCCGGCGATTGATCGACGAGATTGACTCGGGGCGGTTTCCGGGTCTCTTGGTGATGGCAGAGTCCGCTGACTAATAGTAGTCGTGCCACCCGACCGAGCAAACGTGCTTCGCGTCGTCCGGTGGCTGACGGCCACCGGCTCGCCGAATATTCGGGCCACTTTATTCCTGGCGCAATCGGACGCGATCTTCGTCGTTCAGCTTCAGCAGTCGCACCGTGACCCGGCCGATAGCGGTTCGCCCGACAATGAATGGACCTTGCCGCTGAAAGTGCTCGTCCCATGTTTGCTGACGCGGGTTAAACAGCGGCACCAACTCGCCTTTCTCCTGGCTGGCGATGTTTGTGCCCTTGTTAAAATTGCACCAGTGGCAAGCGAGACAAAGATTGGAAGGATCGTCGCCGCCATCGTGCTGCAACGCGATCACATGATCGACGTGAAATGTGGCGAATGGACAGTCGTCCTGGGAGATGCCGCAGTACTCGCAGCAATTCTGAGCACGGCGATGTGCCAATCGGCGAGCAGCGGCCGAGACTGCCATCGGGTCACCGTCCTGCCAATTTCAAGACACCGCGTGCTTTCGCTTGAAGAATCCCGACGAAGTTCATTGCACGCACGAGTGCTTCGTACGTTTCATGCTCATCTTCGGTCAGAGTTCCTTCCGTACATTTGTCGGCAAGATCGTCAAGCAGAGCTTGCAACTCTGGTGACGCGCGCAAAGCGGCAATCCGCTCGGCAACGTCCGCCGAAAAACACTGTGTCACCGGCTCGAAGACCTGATCCAAAACAGTCGCACCAGAAGTACCGCTCATGGTGAAAGATTATCGGTGAATCGCTGTTGTTGGAATGGCAAGCGACAGCCGAACCGCCGACCGCGTCTCAATGGAAGGTCCGATTTGAACCTGTTGTGGAAACCTTCGAAGATGGCAGGTAGGCTTTCAGGCGTATGCAAAGTTGAGCTCTTCGCCCCCGTTGAAATCGAGCTTGATGATGAAGCTGTCTGGTCCGAGCCAGTCAACGGAAACATTGAGTGGACGCAAATTGAGTCGCTGCTTGTCGCGTTGGGCTGCCGAATGGTCGAAGGTTCCGGTTCTTCCGTGACGTTCGATCACGAAGGTCGGCGAGCAACTTTCCATCGCCCCCATCCGGGCAAGGAAGCACTTCGTTACCGAGTGAAGGCGGTGCGTGAGTTCTTAGAGCGAATTGGAGTCCAGCCATGACCAACACGATGATCTATCGCGGTTACGTCGCAAGTATGACGTTCGATGCCGAAGACAAAGTCATCGTTGGTCGTGTCTTGGACGTCGACGACATCATTACGTTTCACGGAGAAACGGTGGCGGAGTTTGAAACCAACTTTCAGTCGGTCGTTGATGACTACGTCGCGGCTTGCGAACGCTTGGGTGCCGCGCCGGAAAAACCGGCCAGTGGAAAACTCATGCTTCGCGTGGCCCCCAGCGTTCACGCCGCAGCGCTCAAGGCCGCCGCGCAGAATGGGGTCAGTTTGAACAAGTGGGCGGAGCAAGCCCTCAGCACAGCCACTCGCCGCCGCACGCCGCAGCGACGTATTCGCGGACAAACCGGAACCTACAGCGCTAGATCGCAAAAACGCGGTAGCTAAATTCGAATTCAGCTATCTCGGAGTCGAATGATCTGAAGTCTGACGACTTCAGCTACGGTCGATCGCACTAGGTTTAACCGCAGCGGTTAACAAGTTCATCTTGCCGCCGCGCGGCGCAGTCGTTGTTCAACCCACTCGGACTGCGCTGCATCGAGTGGAACTGTTGGTGGACCAGAATGATCGGTGGCCATGTCGTAGGAAAAAAGTTCGTAGGCCGTATTCAGCGTCAGTTGCAGGTCTAATGTTACGTCGGCGTCGCCTGGCAACAGCGGCACGGCCACCGTTGGTAGCGGTTGATCCAGCGCGAGTGGCCACACTTCCAAGCGAGGGCGGCGGCACGCACGGCTCAGAAAAATGAAATACGGAACCGACGGGAGCGGGCCACGCACCGGAAAGCGATCGCCGATCCGCAGCAGGTCGATCTCCAGAAAGTTGGTTTCGCTGGCGAGGATTTCTCGGCGTTTCGCTCGATAGTCGTCCAGTCCATCGCCGCGCTTGTTCGTGGGGGACAACAATTCGATCGCCGTCACCAGCCGATGAGTTTCGACGTGTCGAATTTCCACGAACGTTTGAGTCAGGGACTCCGGCATTTCGCCGTCGATTTCCAAGGGAGCCGTCGCGGTCGTCATGTCTGCGGCCGATTGGCCGAGATTCTCCGCGCGTTGAAAGACACCGACGTCGGGAAGCCGAAATCGCGAACCGCTCAATTCAATCGGATCAGGAACGGTCACGGTGACTCGCTCGTTCGTCAGCGCGAGATATTTGGGGCGAACCTTTGGAGCGAGTTGCATGGCGATCATCTGGATTAGATTGCTATGCACCACGCCCCACAATGGACCCTCCAAATAGGGGTCCATTCCGGGAAAAGGATTCGACATTTCCGAACGCTCCTCGATGAATGCAAAACTAGCACGACTCGCGAGCGAGTAGCCGAATTCATCGCAAACGCAACCTCTCGCTGGCGCGTCGAGCTAGTTTTGAAACGGCCTCTAACCAATCTCGCCAGAGATTGGGCGGTTGTCGCGCAACCGCCCAAGGTCTGGCGACCTTGGCTACATTGAAAGTTCCGAAGCGTCACACCTTCAGCAACTCGCGGGCTTCGTCGCAGCCGGCGGCTTTGTTGCCGAACTCGCTGGCAGTGACTCGGGCCAACGCGGTGAGTTGCCGCCAGCGGAATGGTTGCCGCGTGTTGGCGAACTCTTCGCTCGCGGTGCGGTAATACTTCTCGGCGTGCAAGGCTCCGTCTTCGCTGATCGCGTACTTCAGCAGCAGGTCGAGCACCGGCCTCGGCGAATGACGCAACTCACCGCAGAGATGCACGAGCGCGGCGGCGCGGGCTTGATCGTTCGCGCGGATCGCCGCGTCAGCCTCTTGCAGCAAGACGTTCGGATCGCGTGTCGCGATCTTTTCGAGATGCTCGGTGTGCGGGCGCGGTTGCCAGTTGAGGAAATCGCCACCACGGTTGACTCGGTCATACGCCATCTGGAACGCGGCCAGAATCGTGCAGGCAAACTGGTTCCGAGCATTACTGAACTTGACCATGTTCCGCCATGCATTGGCCGAGTCGGACGCATGCACGCCGATCGAATCGCCATGCACGCTACCGATCGGCTTGCCCGCACTCGTTTCCCCTTCGCGGCGGCCGGAATCGCGCAGCACGAGTTGATTCGCGGCGACGGAAACGGCCTCGCAGATCGCATCAGGTGCGATCCCTTCAGCCAGAGCTGCTCCCGCTGCGTCGGCCGCTTGCTCGGGAGTCGACTTGAACAGCATCTGACTGAACTCCTCAACCCACGCATCGTCCGGGACGCGCGTGCCGACGGTGCGACCGGCGAGTTTGAACTGGTCAAATACTTTCGGCAACAACGTGCGCGGCCGATCGAATTCGGGTCGGCGATTCTCCTGACGTTCACTTTTCACACAGTAGCGAATCGACTGCCGCAGCATCGTCACCGCTTGGTCGGAACCGACCAGATCGAGCAACGCATAGGCCCGATACGGCAGCACGACGCGATGCACCTCGGTGTTGTCCTGCACGGCATAGAGCACCGCGTTAAAGGCTTCTTCCGGCGACGTCGCAACGGCAGCGAAAGTTTGCTCGGCGAGGTTGACGTCTTTGCTATGAACGGCTTCACGCACCGTTTCGCCCGCAACGGCGACCGCCGATAGTTGGGCGGCGGTGACGGGATGCAGCACCTCTCTCGCGCGTCCGCCGAATTCGTGAATGCGGTTCGTATTGCGATACAGCACCTTGAGCACCGGCAGCGCCCGCCGATCGGCCGGCAGTTCAGAGGCCATTTGAAATGCCGGGGCCATCGCCATCATCGTGTGGAAGCCGATGTAGTCCTCGCCACCGAAGGTTCTGGCGTTTGCGAGTGCCGCTGCCGCGACCAACTGACGCAGTTCCGTGCCATCATGCAATTTCTCAACGAGCGTGGAAAGCAGCTTGTTGACCGGTGTCTCTTGCATCAGACAGACGAGCGGTTCGAGGCTGCCGAAGGTCAATGAGTTGGCTTCGGCTCCTTCCGCCACAGTTCTGGTCGACAGGCCCAAGTCGAGCGCTGTGTGGTATCCCACTCCCGCGACCAACATTCCTTTGCCGACATCTGCCAAAAATTCACGACGAGAACGACGCATGATGACCTCCAGAACCGGAACTCACGGAAAGAGGCTCGCACAGCGCGGGCGAAGGTCGTGGATTTTAACCAACTCCAGACGCAGAATGGCAGCAAAACCGAAAGAAAACCACGGACGTCGCGGGGGAGTAGTCAACGAAGCCGTCTTGCAGATAATCTCTGTCACAGCCCTGTGGTCCATGTTGGCCGTGGGAATCGAGAAGCACCCGGAGACGCCATCATGTTCGACTTGATCAAGCAAAGCCTGTACTTGGGAATCGGGTTCGCCAGCCTTACTCGTGATAGGCTCGTGGAGCTTGGCCACGAAATTTCTACGCGAGCCCAACTCACACAGGAGCAGTCCAAACAGTTTGAGGACGAGTTGCTCAAAAAGGCGGAACAGGCTCGCGCCGATCTGGCTGCGGAGATTGACAAGCGAGTCGATCGTGCATTCATTCAACTCGGCATCGTCAAGGCGGGCGTCAACAAAGTCAGCGAACAAGGAAAGCAGGAACTCGATACGCTCATTGACGACCGGCTGGATAAGACGTTGAGCAGCCTTCGTGTGGCTCGGACTGAGGACGTGGAGGCGCTGACGTCCCGCATCGAACTGCTGGAGAAGAAGCTCGCCGAGTCGCAGAGCGAGTCAGCGAATTGACCCCCACCGACCCCGTGTCGGTGGTGAAATGCCTTGTTGCTACGGAATTCACGGTTGGCTGCTTGTAATGGACGCCGTCTTGAGAGACAGCCGGCCGGTTTGTCACAGGAATGTGTGCCGAGGAATCCTTGGCCCGGCGGAGCCGCAACCGATGACGATGATTCGCAAGCCGAGAGATTCGATTTTCTGCTTTTCATCATTCTGCCCTCTCATCATTCTGCTC
>JAYVSP010000333.1:0-8928 GCA_043775215.1 Planctomyces sp.
GGTTCGAGAGTCCCTCGACGTTCCGAACCGGACGCTAGCGCGTTCCGGCTGATAAAACTTGACACACTGTGTTCGACTTTCTTGGATCAAGCAGGCTAGTGGGATATGACGTCCTGCATTCATAATTCGGTGGGGCGATGGGGTGGTGGGGAGACGGCACTTTGATATCTTCACTCGACCGCCCCGCCTTGCCACAAGCCGACCGCCTCAATAAAGGAAACCCCACATGACCAGCCGAGCCGCGACCGAATGGCGTTACGAGAAACTGACCTGGCCGGAGATCAACGACGCGATCGAGATGAACAAGGTCTGCATCGTGCCGTGCGGTGCGGTCGAGCAACACGGCCCGCACTTGCCACTGGATGTGGACTTGGTCTGTCCCGGCGGAGTCGCTCACGGGGCCGGGCGCGCGCTGGCCGAGAAAATCCTGGTTCTGCCGCATCTCGCCTATGGCTACACCGGACATGTGATGGACTTTCCCGGCACGATCAATACGAACTACACGACGTTCATTGAACAAGTGCTCGATGTCACGCGGTCGCTGGCGTATCACGGTTTTAAGAAGATCATCCTTTTGAACGGTCATGGCTCGAACATGCCGAACCTCGACCTCGCTGCGCGGCGGACGAACTTGGAAACCGACGCCGAGTGTGCGGTCATCGCCTGGTGGAATCTGCTCACCGTCGACAAGACGTTTCTGCCGAGCTGGCGCGAAAGTAAATTCCCAGGCGGATGCTCACACGCCTGTGAACTGGAAACGTCGCTGTATCTGTACCTCGCGGAAAACGACGTGCGCAAGGACCAGATCAAAAGCGGCACAATCTCGTTCAATGACGACGACAATCCCTTCAACTGGGTGGACCTCTTCGGCGCCGGTGCGGCAACGGTCATTTCGTGGACCAGCAGCTACTCCGACACCGGAGTCCTCGGCGATGCCGAACTCGGATCGAAGGAAAAGGGCGAACGTGCCTATCGCGAAGCGGTGAAGCAACTCTGCCGCTTCGTGACGTACTGGCACGCGCGGCCGAAGGATATCCGCAAAGATCATCACCGCCGCCCGCCGACATTTCCGATGCCATGGGGACAGCAAAACCTGACGTAGCCGGAATGAAAACCTGGAGTGCTGTGGCTCGACGCAACACTCCATTCTGTTTGATCCGAAGAACAGGCCAGCACTCAGAAATCTCTACGGAGCATGCTGCAATGCCTCGGCATCGAGACCGACTAGTTTGGTTCCAGCGACTCTCACGGGACTGGAAGCGTGATACTCTGACCGGCATTGGCAACCTCGTAGCCTCGTTCGGCGCTGGCACGTCCAATGCCCAGTGCCTCTTTCAGGTCGAGATCCTTTTTCAGCAGGTTGGCTTCCTGCTCGATACGTTTGCTCGCTTCCGTTCCAATGCGAGCGGCAAACGCGCTGGGAGCGGCTGGAAAAGGAAAGTCGCTGCCATGCAGCAACCGATCGCGAACGAACTGAATTTCGTCTTCGAGCAGACGGCCGAAATCACGAACTCTTCCCGCCGTTCCGAGCACCGCTGTGTCGCCCCACAGTTTCGGATATCGCTTCAGTAATGACACGAACTCCGGGAGTTGATCCGGAGCGTCGATGACCCAGCCCGTCCCGGCGTGGCATGCCACAACGGCGCAACCCTGATCCAAAGCCAACTCCAGCCGGCGCGGAGCGGCGAGGTTCTTATCGATCACCGGAGCACTGTGCTCATGGCCGGTGTGGACCAAGACCAGCATGCTCAGTTCACAGCAGCGGCGGAAAAACTTGGCGTGTTTTTTGTCGGTGAGATCGACTCCTTGCGTGGGCGGATGGATTTTCAACAGCCGCGCCCCTTTCGCATGACAGCGTGCGAGTTCCACCAATACATCGGCCCGGTCTGGATTGATCGACGGGCAAGCAAGCATGGTTTCAGAGTGCCGAGCAACCACGGCGAAGACGTAATCGTTCGGCACATAAAACGAGGTACGGTCCCAGTCCGGCTGTCCGTGACGATCGTAAACGGCATCTTGGCCCAGGATCGCCGCCTGACTGAGTCCGGAGCTTTTCACCTGTTCCGCCAACACCTCCTCATATCGCTCGTCGAACGTTTTTCCCGCGACATGCAGCCGCAGGAGCGCCTTCAGGTAACGGAACTGCAAACCGTCCGTGATGGACTTCGCAATTCGGCAGCCAGTGCTTCCCTCTCCTACTCCGAACAAATGAACGTGGATATCCAGCGTAGGTTGCGGCCCAATGACTTTGGCCCCCATGCATTGACTCGCCAGCCACGGCGAACTCAACGCGCCAACGAGAAATGATCGACGATCCAAGGCGCTTATCATGGCACATTTCCTGGAATGACTCACACGGCAAGGATTACGAATCAAATCCGTATTTCAAGAGAGTTACAAGCGACCGAGAGTGAAGTTGTGTAAACTCGAAAATCGCTGGCAAAATCCAGAAAAGACGCGATTCGGAAATGTGATTGGTTATGACTCGATATCGGCAAGATAGAAGATTGATAGTCGTCACAGTCTGCTGCCTGAATTGGTTCTGCATTACGGTGCGACCACGATCGGCTGCAGCGGATGACCGGCCGGAGTTCTACCGTGGCATCAATCTCAACGGCCCAGCATTGACGATCGACGAGCACCCGTGGGAAGCCGACGATGCTCATGGAGTTTTGACCGAGGGACTCTCGGCGTTTGACAATCAGTCGGTGCTGTTGATTCCGGCCACGGATGATGCTCGCGCGCGGATGATCCGCTCGTCGCGATGGTCGCCGCAGAAACCGGCACGTCTGCGAATCACCGACGTGCCGGCTGGGACGTACAGCGTTTACCTCTATGTCTGGGAGGACAACGATCCGGAGAAGTTCGACATTCATCTAGCTGGGAAGCGAGTCGTCAAAGACTACAACAGCGGCAATAGCGGACATTGGGATCGGTTGGGGCCGTGGGTCATTGAAGTCACTGACGGAACGATTGAACTGAGTACCGTCGGCGGACATGCCAACTTGTCGGGGCTGGAAATTTGGCACGGCAAGCTCACGGAAAAAGACAACCCGTTGAAGAGTTTCGCTCCGCCAGTGGTCACCAAGTCGCTCGAATCGGAATTGGCCGTGTTGTTGGCTCGGAATTGTTTGGAATGCCACAACGCTGCCGATCCCAAAGGGGGCTTGGACTTGTCGCTGCGGGATAAGGCTTTGGCAGGCGGCGACAGCGGAGCCGTGCTGAAACCGGGCGACCCTGACAACAGTCTGTTGGTGGAACGAATCGAGTCGGGTGAGATGCCGCCAAAAGAACGAGCGAAACTCTCCGCGGGTGAACGCAAATTCTTGCGTGATTGGGTCAAGGCGGGGGCCAAGTGGCCAGAAGGTGCGTCGCCGCTGCGGCCTGCTCGTAAAGAATTGGTGGTCACTGACGAGCACCGTCGTCATTGGGCGTTTCAGCCGCTGCGGCCGGTTGAGCCTCCGCAAGTCAACCATCGGGACGCCGTGCGGACGCCGATTGATCAGTTCATCCTCGCCGCTCTGGAAGCCAAGGGACTGCACGTGTCCGCGCCAGCCAGCTCGCGAACGCTGATGCGTCGTGTCTCATTTGACGTCATTGGATTACCTCCCGAACCGCAAGAGGCCGAGACGTTTTGCGAATCGGCTGATCGGGATTCCCGTGCCGCACTGGAACAACTGGTGGATCGGTTGCTCGACAGCCGGCATTACGGAGAGCGCTGGGGACGGCATTGGCTCGATGTCGCTCGCTACGCCGACAGCGACGGACAGGAAACCGATCGCGACCGGCCGCTGGCGTACCACTATCGCGACTTCGTAATTCGTGCCCTGAACGAAGACATGCCGTTCGATCGGTTTGTGCGTTGGCAGATCGCCGGCAATGAATATGAACCGGACAATCCGGCAGCCGTGGCCGCAACCGGCTTTCTCGCCGCCGGACCCTTCGCCGGACTGGGGGACAATCTGCTCGAAGAAGAGCGGCTGCGCAACCGGTACAACGAACTGGACGACATTGTTTCGACGATCGGCACCGGACTGCTGGGCCTGACGTTGGGTTGTGTCCGCTGTCACGATCACAAGTACGATGCAATTCCGGCGCGCGATTACTATTCGATACTCGGCACGCTGCACAGTGGCGATCGAGGCGAAGTGACGCTGGCCTCGAAAGACAAAGTCTATGCGTATCGCGATGCGAGTTCCGAGCCGAAGCCAACCTGGCTGTTCCATCGAGGCGATTTCTACGACCACGAGCAATCTGTGCCACTCGGATTCGTGTCCGTCCTGACGCGTGAGAAGGCTCCGGAGACCTACTGGCACCAGGCCCGCGAAAACAGTCCTGCAAAAGACAGCACGCTTCAGCGCCGAGCTCTGGCCGAATGGCTGACGGACGTTGAACAGGGAGCCGGCGCATTGGTCGCACGCGTCATTGTCAATCGCATTTGGCAGCATCATTTCGGCGAAGCTCTGGTCCGCACGGTGGGGGATTTCGGAGTTCGCTCGGAACCGCCCACTCATCCGGAACTGCTCGAATGGCTGGCTCACGATCTGGTCCAGCACGGCTGGAAATTGAAGCGACTGCACCGCCTGATTTTGACCAGTGCCGTCTTTCAACAGGCATCTGTAGGACGTAGCCGAACTCGTGAGAATTCAGACCGAAGTCTCACGACTTCGGCTACAGCATCTGACCCGGACAATCGGCAGTTGTGGAAGATGCGTCCGCGGCGATTGGAAGCCGAGATTCTGCGGGACGCGATGCTGGCCGTGAGTGGCACATTGAACCGCGAACAGTTCGGACCCGGCTTCAAACCGCCGATCAGTTCCGAAGCAATGGTCGCGCGCAACACGAAGGATCCCTATCCGGCCAAGATCGAAGACTCGGCGGCCGTGCGGCGGCGTTCGGTCTACATGTTTCACAAGCGAGTCGTTCCGTATCCGCTGCTGCAAGCCTTCGACAAACCCGACGCACAGCAAAGTTGCAATCGGCGAGACCCCACCACAGTGGCTCCGCAGGCACTGGCGTTGCTCAACGATCAGTTCGTCCGCACGGTCGCACTCGATTTTGCCAATCGCCTCATCAAAGAATTCGGCGGTGAAACGCCGCAATGGATTGAACGCGGCTATCAGTTGGCTCTGAGCCGATCTCCGAGCGAGTCCGAACGGAATGCATCACTGGAGTTCGTCCAGGGTCAAATCAAAGAACGAACGCGGCGTGCTCCGCAGAGTCCGCCCGAAGAAATTCAACGACGAGCACTCGCCGACTTGTGCCAAGCCTGGTTCAGCTTGAACGAGTTTTTATACATCGACTGACTGAGACCTCAATCCAGCGACCCCACCGAGCTTGTCTCGGTGGGGTCAGGGTGACATCGCTTGTTTTGGGCAGAGATCATGCAGACACGCAACAGCTCCCACTGCGGACGATTTGAAAACATTGTCAATCGGCGGCACTTGCTGCAGCGAGCCGGCGCGGGCTTTGGTGCCGTAGCTCTGCGCGACATGCTGGCCAGCCGAGGATTACTGGCGGCCGACTCGGACATCGCAGGCCCGCTGACACCGCGCACGCTGCATTTCGCGGCGAAAGCCAAGTCCGTGATCTGGCTGTTTATGGAAGGCGCTCCCAGCGCCGTCGATGTCTTCGATCCTAAGCCGGAACTCACGAAACGTGACGGCCAGAAAATTGCGATCAACGTTTTCAACGGCAACCCCGGACCGTTGATGAAGTCACCCTTTCACTTCCAGCAGCATGGTCAGAGCGGAGCCTGGGTCTGCGACAAGTATCTTAATGTCGCCAAACATGTCGATGAATTCGCGTTCATCAAGTCGCTGCACAGCGAATCGAACGACCATGTCCCCGCGCTGTATCAGATCAATACCGGCATCGCGCGGCCCGGATTTCCGTCGGCCGGATCATGGGCCACCTATGCTCTGGGAAGTGAGAATCAAAATCTGCCCGGCTTTGTTGTGCTGGGAAACAATCAGGGCATCAAAGGCGGGCCGCTCAATTGGCACGCTGGTTTTCTGCCGTCGACATTTCAGGGAACGCTGTTTCGCTCCGAGGGCAATCCGATCCTCAATCTGAACCGGCCCGGCGATGTCACGCGCGATGACCAGCGACGGCAGCTTGATCTGCTCGCCCGCCTAAACGACGAGCATCTCCAAGCACATCCGGGCGAAGCCGACTTGCTGGGTCGTATCCAGTCGTTTGAGCTGGCCTATCGGATGGAATCGGAAGCGGTGAGCTTGATTGACTTCGCGACGGAAACCGCGGCGACGCGGAAGTCGTATGGACTCGACCGTTCGGAAACAAAGTCGTACGGTTCCAAGTGCCTGCTGGCTCGGCGACTGGTCGAAAGCGGTGTGCGATTCGTGCAGGTCTACAGCGACGGCGAGTGGGATGCTCACAGCAATTTGACCGGCAATCACACCGGCCACTGCTTGGCGACCGACGTGCCGATTGACGGTCTGCTGACGGATCTCAAACAACGCGGTTTGCTTGAATCGACGCTGGTCATCTGGGGCGGTGAGTTCGGACGAATGCCGGTTTCGCAGGGCAAGGATGGTCGCGACCACAACCCGCACGGCTTCATCGCGTGGATGGCCGGTGCGGGAATCAAGGGAGGCACCAGCTTCGGTGAGACGGACGACATCGGCTACAAGGCGGTCATTGATCCTGTCACGGTCCACGATCTGCACGCGACGATGCTGCATCTGCTGGGCATCGACCACAGTCGGCTGACATACCTCCACAACGGCCGCCAGTTCCGCCTGACCGACGTCGCGGGCAACGTGCTGACGAAGATTCTGGCCTGAGGCAATCCCCACCGACCCCGCGTCGGTGGGGATTACCGTTGCAATTCCACGCCATCGACAAACACTCGCCGCACATTCAAGTCGCGATCGAACACCACCACGTCGGCTTGCTTCCCATTTTCGAGGCTGCCGAGCTCACGATCGCGTCCGGCGATACGAGCCGGGGTCAGCGACGCCATGCGGATCACTTCCCACAGCGGACGGCCGGTCAGTTGCGCGAACGTGCGAATCATGTGGTCCATGCCTTGAACGCTCGACGCCAGCGCGCTCAGGTCGGGCAACATGCCCACGTCATCCTTCTTGACGAACGGTTCGCCGCCGTCGCGCGGGCCGATGACGTAGTCGCCATTCGGCATGTCGAGAGCCCGGCTGCAATCGGTCACCAGCGCGAGCCGATCCGGGCCTTTGATCTTCAGAGCCAACAACAACAAGCTCGCGTCCAGATGCTTGCCGTCGGCGATGACTTCGGTCGTCAATTCATCGAAGTACAGCGTCGCTTCCAGCACTCCGCCTTGCATCGGATACATCTGAAACTGCCGCAGTCGAGTCTTGTCGGACATCGCGCAAAACAGATGGTCGACATGCCGCACGCCCCATTCTTGAACCGCCTCGGTCATTTGAGCGAAGGTGGCCCACGAGTGACCAACATTGGTCCGGACGCCTTTGGCTTTGCAGGCCAGCGCGAACTCCTTCGCGCCGACGATTTCGGGAGCGACGGTCGCAGTCACCAGATCGTCGGCGTATTCGAGGTATTCATCGAATTCCTGTGCCACCGCAGGACGGATTGGCCCTCCCGGATGAGCCCCGCGTGCCTCGTACCGAAAGTACGGTCCGTAAAAATGAGCCCCCATCACGCGCGAGCCGTTCGGTTCTGGTGTGCGGCGAAACTGCCGAGTGAGTTCCAGTGTTGCGAGAATTTGATCGTGCCGCGCCACCGTCGTGGTGATCGCCAACCGCGTCGTGCCGTGCCGCGCATGAGCCTTCAAAGCGAGCCGAAAGGACTCGTCCGTCCCGTCCATGAAGTCGCCGCCATCACCGCCGTGAACGTGTAGTTCGACGAACCCAGGCGAAAGATAGCCATCCCCCGCATCGACAATGTTCGCCGCGGGCGGCAACGTCGCGCGAGCATCCAGCACTTCGACAATCCGGTCCTCACGCACGAGGAACGCTCCAGATTCGATCCGGTCGGGAAATACGATCTGACCACGAAACACCCGCGGCAGTGTCATGCGAGAATTCCGTCATTGGGTTTGCAAGGAATAGGGGCCGGCGTCGGGCGTTCAAATCTCAAAAAATTGAAAATCAAAAATCCGTATGACAAACGGGAGTGCGAGCCGCTAGATCATCCCTCCGGCGGTTTGCATCCTGAATGTCTCAGTGCCGGTGGAAGACGGGCGAGAGGCTCCTGTAGGAAGGGCACTCTGGCCCGTCTTCTGCCACTTCGGGCAAGAGTGCCCGTCCTACGTCAGGTCGAGCGATTTCCCAGCAGAGCGTCCCAGGTGGAACAATCCAAAACGCGATCGGTTAATTCATCGAGACGATCCATTGATGTGATCGCATTCAATTCGGCAACCACGTCGGCGGGAGGCTCACCGAGCCGCTTCGTTGCGACCCGGAGGATTATCATCAGAGCCTGTGAAACTCGTCCAATCATCACCTGTTCTTGACGTCCTTGCTCGCGACCTTCTTCGCGAGCATCCCTGAGGTAGCAGGATAGGTCGCGTTGGTACTTCAGACGCGCTTCGTAACGGTCGCGTTCGATGTCGAATGGAGCCATGTTCTCGAAAACTCCTATCAAAACTCGGATGCTGGAGGGTTTTCAGGGACGCTGTGCTTCAAGAAATATGCCCAGCGAGTTCGGACACGGATTCAGGCAGAGCGATTTCCCAGCAACGCGTCCCATGTGGAACAATCCAAAATGCGATCGGTTAATTCAGTCAGGTGATCCAGGGATCTGATGGAATTCAATTCGGCAAACACGTCGGCGGGAGGCTCGCCGAACCGCTTCGTCCCGATCCCCAGGATCGTTCGAATTTGCGCAGCACGACCTTCTTCACGACCTTCTTCACGACCTTCTTCACGACCTTCTTCACGACCTTCTTCACGACCTTCTTCACGACCT
>JAYVSP010000334.1:0-6205 GCA_043775215.1 Planctomyces sp.
GAAGTCGCCAGACTTCGGATCTGAACTCTGGCGAGTTCAGCGACATCGGACAGTTATTTCTGCGCCGGTCCTAACTGCTCGAATTGCAGTCACTGCAGAGACTCCAAAAAAACGAGCAAATCGGCGACCTGTTCGGCGGTGAGTTCCTTCAAGAGCAATTCCGGCATCAGCGATTGCCGTTGCGGCAGCAAGACCTCGACGGACGACATCGCGAGCTTCACGTCTTGCCCTTGCGTGTTTCTCAAGAGAACGTGCTCGGCGGTTTGTTCGAGCAGCAGTCCAGTGACGACTTTGCCGTCGTCCGTCTGAGCCAAGTACGCGACAAACTTCGGGTCGATGACCTTCGACGGTTCGAGCAGGCTTTCGAGCAGTTTCGCCTTGTTGTGTTTCTTGCCGATCTGCGACAGGTCTGGTCCGACCGAGCCTCCCTCCGCGCCGATTTTGTGGCAGACTTTGCAATTCACTCCCGCCGTGCGGAAGAACAGCTCGCGTCCGCGAGCGGCATCGCCGCTCATCGCTAGCAGCTTCTCAGGCCGGATCAGCGAGCCGAGGCGCTTCGGGCGTTGATCGGCCGGGCGGAAGCGATCGAAGAGGTCTTTGACTTGCGCGTCACTATGACTCCACGCGGTCGTGAGTACCTCTTGTCGCACCGACTCCGACATTGGGTGTTCGATCAACTCACGTGACAACAACAAGGCACGAGCGGGAGTCGTCAAGAGTTGGTCGATCGCTTCGCGGCGTTGCTTCGCGCGGTCTGCAGACGGCTTCGCCCCCGACACCGCTTCATCGGACTCGTGTAACTTCGCGATCAACAGGACATCGTCGATCCGCGGCGGCAGAGATCGAATCCAGTCCGCGAGCAACTTCACGCCGGCATCGTCTACTGTTTCAGAGCCGATGATCGGCATATGCCCCTTCCCCTCGTTGGCCACTCGGTAGAACAGTACCGAACGGAACGGATCGCCGGGCGCGATGATCTGTGCCTTCTCGATTTGAAACGTCCCCTGCATCGGGCGTCGGTCGAGTGTTTTTGTCAGTTCAACGGGCTTGTCGAAGCGCAGTTCGATGTCCGCGGTTCCAGTCCCCCCCATCTGATGGCAATGAGCACAATTGGCCTGCAAGTACGAGCGGGCTCGCGCGTCGAGCGGCTGTGCGGCATCGTGCGGATTGACGAGCGACGGCAGCTTGGTCGGATCGAGTTCGTCTTTCGAAGGGACGATGACGCCCAAGCCTGCGAGCCACGCGAGTTGATTGCCCGAACGTGGGGCAGGTTTCCAACCTGCCCGATCCACGGATCGCTCGCCCGGCAGGTTGGAAACCTGCCCCACGTCGCAGTTCAACTGCGGAATGTTGAATGCCAGTGTGTGCATCGCCCAGTTGTTGTGGCAGCGGGCACAGGCAGCTCGGCCTTGAAATGTCCACGTCAGTTCGCGGCGATTTCCGGGAGCGCTCTTGACGGTGATGGCGATCGTGGTTTGATCGCCCTCGGCGGAAACAAGGTCGGCATCTGTTTGTTCGTCGTTCCAGCGATAGGCATACCCGCGCCAGCGCCGGCCATCAAAGTGCAGCAACTGCGTTTCGATATTGCGGCGTGAGGCCGCTTGGCCCTGTTCCGTCTCGATGGAGATCGTTTTCGCCAGGACGGCGTTGGTCGGGAATTCGAGATGGCGGTTGAAGATCGTGCCGGGAATTGGCACTTGCTCGCGATGCCACTTGATCGAGCTGCTATCCGGTAGCGCGAGCCATCGTTGGGACGATGTTCCATCGGCCCACATCGGGACATTGATTTCAAACGGAATCATGCCGGGTGCAACTTCGTTAAGTCGTTCATTCGCTCCGCGCGAAGAACTTTGAAAGAGACCCGTCTCGCTCAGCTTTCGCGGAAATTTCAAGGCGGCATCGGGTGAGACCTCGTTGCGTGCGAACTGATGGATCGTGCCGTCATCGTAGTCCATGACGTACAGCTCGCCGTCGTGACTTTCGGCGTAGGTCACGATGCGCAAAGTTGGTTCGACGATTTCGATTCGCTCGGTGACTTTCTCGCCGTCCCACGTGGCGGCCCACATTCGCCGCGTCTCCCAATCTCCAAAAATGTACTTGCCGAAGAGTTCACGAAACTGTTTTCCACGATAGACGTACCCGCCCGTGACCGACGCGGCTTCCGAGTGCGGCAGCGCAATCGTCGGCGGCAAGATCGGCGTTGGGCCGCGTTTGGCATCGGGACGCACGGGCTGTAAACCTTCGACGATGCTCCAGCCGTAGTTGCCTCCCTTCACGATGCGATCGACGAGTTCATACGACTCCCAGCCAACATCACCCAACCACAAGTCGCCCGTCGCGCGGTCGAACGTGATCTTCCACGGATTGCGAAAGCCATGTGCCCAGATTTCACCGCGTGCTGCGGCGATGTTGACGAACGGATTGTCTTGAGGGATGCGATACGGCCGGCCGTCTTGTTCATGATCGACATCAATCCGCAGCACGGCCGAGAGCACTTCGCTGACATTCTGCCCAGACAATCGAGCGTCTGGCGGATTTGGAAACGAACCGTCCCCCGAAGTGATGTAGAGATAACCGTCCGGCCCGAAGACCAAACATCCGCCATTGTGGCCGCCGCCGAGCCACGTCATGACAATCTTCTCGCTAGCCGGATCGAACGTCGGCGGATCGGTGTCCGAGACGATAAATCGCGAAACGCGCGTGCCATCAGGAAGCTGCTCGCCGGTCGAACTGTTGACTGTGTAACAGACGTAGGCGAAGCGGTTCTGCGCGAACTGTGGATGAAATGCGAGTCCGTACAGCTCGCCGACGCTCTTGATCTTCCCCGCCGCCGGGATCGACGTGATCTGCTTTTTGAGGTCAATGACCGGATCGGCCTTCTCGACACCCGAGTCTGCTTCGACGAATGAAAGAATCTTGCCCGACTGCTCGCACACAAAGAGCCGTTTCGATCCAGGAGCCGTCACCAACACCGTAGGATGCTCAAATGCGAGCTTTTCAAACACACGCCGAGTCTTGTACGGCGGCGGCGGCTCGGGCGAACCGACAACCCGCGAGGTCGTCCATGCGACACGAGCCGGCTTCGCGTCGTTGCTCTCGTCGCCAATCGCCTTTGAAAACACTCCGCACAACGTTGCAACCGCGATGAGCAAGAACCACTTCGCCGATGGATGAAACATGCGTGCCCTTTCGTAGAGCGAGACACAGTCAACGATTCTTCAACGCAAAGAATGCAAACCAAGTTGTCCAAAATGCAGCCGAGCATTTTGAGGACATTCGTCGCGGAAAACGACTTCACCCGACTTTTTTTGCTTGACGCCTTTGCATCCTTGCGTTGATCTTGGCCATTGCCCAATGCAATAGTTTTCGGATCGTACTATTTCCCTGGCATGACCGTCACGAACACCGGTTCGGCCGCGAACGTGGTTTTGATGACGAAGTTCAGCGAGATGTTGGCTGTGACCGGAATGAGTTGCCGTTCGACGGGAGTGGCCGTCTTGGCGGCAGTCAGGGTGATGCTGCCCTGAGTCGCTCCGCCGCTGAGGAGCGTTTTGCTCTTGTTGCTGTCGAGCGTCACTCCGGGCGGCAGCGTGTCGGCGAACAACGCGAGGTGCTGCATCTGGACATCGAGCGTGACGTTGGCCTTGAAGTCGGCGGCGCGGTCAACTGTCACTTCGATTTGTTTCGATTCGCCCGGCGCGAGCGTGATTTCCGTCGCACTCAGTTTGATGCCGCGGATGTCGTGCGGCGGGATGACTGCGAGCACATGTTGTTCGACCGGCCAGTGGCCTCGGCCGCCGCCGGGTTGATATGTCTCTTGATAGGTCGTCGCGGTCGCGGAGAGTTCCGTCATCTGGCCGTCGGCTTGAGCCTGCATCGCGGTACCTCGGATGATTAGCGGCGCGACCGCTCGGCCCGCTTCGGGAGTTGCTTTGAAGATGATGCAGCCGTCAGTCCCTTTGTCGGGCAGGATGCGACCGCACTCGGCGGTGACATCGGATGGCAGGCCGTCGACGTGAAGTTGCACCGCACCAGTGAAACCGTTCTTCCGCTCAACCTTCACGAACACGACACCATTCACACCGGGCGAGAGATTCGTTTTTCCAGTGTCGGCGTAGAGGTTGAAGTATGGCCGAGCCGGTGTGGCTTCAATGGCGTACACAAACGTTTCGCCACCGCGCAGATGCATGTCTCGAATTTCCAGCACGTATCGGCCGTCGACGGGAATCGAAAAGTTCTCAATCCACGAATCGGACGAACCACGTTTGCCGAGTCGCAGGTCGTCGTTCTCGATCAGCGTCTGCCCTTTGTCGTTTATGATCCGAATCGTCGAATCGAGTTCCGATTGCAGTCGCCGCGCTTTGACCTCGAACGAGAACTTGTCGTCCTTCTTGGCCTCGAAGACGAAGCAGTCGACGTCGCCGGGTACTTCGATGCGGCCGTTGATGACGCAAGGAATCAGGATTTCAGATTTAGGATCGCCGAGCACCTTTTCCGGCGTGTTATTGTCTTCGACCGATTCGGTGATCGTCGGCAATGCGGTGACATAGGCCGCCACGGGATTGCTGAGACGATCGGCAAACGGCAGACGCAGGTGGTTGACTCCGGTCGCGAGATTCTCTGGCAGCGTGAGCGTGACGACCGGATCAGCCGGAAGCTGCGATCCGACCGCCGTGAGTTTGGCCTCTTTTCCAGTAGCGATCGCCAAAGGAAAAACAGTTCGCACGAAGGGCCGCGAATGAATCTCAACCGCGTATTCCCAGTATTGATTGCCGGTGTAGCGAACGTCGCGAATCTCCAGGAGATACTCGCCGCCCTGATCGAATCGCTGGCACAAGAACGGGTCGGCGAAGAATGCATTGTCGGAGGCCGCGACGGTCGAACCTTGAGCATTGCGGATCGTCAATATGGGATCGCTGTGCTGTTGCAAGTCATGAATCCGATCCTGCAACCGCTGTGAGCGAACATGAAACACCAGCGACTGTCCGGCCTCGGCGTAAAACTTGAAGAAGTCCACGTCCTCGGCTTTCTCGATGCACCCGCAGATCGTCGCCGGCAAGGTGATCGGCTGAGCCTCGGCAGCGGTGTCATTCTTCGCTTCGAGAATGACTGGGTCTTCGACCACAACCAACTGTGCGACCGTACTGACTCCCTGAAGAGTGGCGATCCGCAAATCGCGCACTCCCGGCATTGCCTCTGCCGCGACGGTGACCTTGATCTTGAGTGCCGTGACATTCGGCGGCTTGTCGTCGGGCTTGACTTCCGGCGGCACAACTTGGGCCAGCACGCCGCTGCCAGTGACTAGCACGCTCTCCGCCGCGTGCAGCGAGTACCTTGAGTTGACTGTGATCTCGGTGGTCGTCCCCACCTGCACGGCCACCGGCTTGAGGCTCATCAACATCGCAAACGCGGTTTGAGCGCTGGCAGAATTCGGAATACCAACAAGTGTGATCACGCTCGCGATGAAACAAAATTTGAATCGCATGAGGGAATCCTGTTTTTTCTACTGGGCGGCTGGAATCCGACCATTGGATTCAAGAGTCAGAAGTCCGCGTTCCCAATCGAATGTGGCGCGAAAGTATTCCAAAAAATCGGCCTGACCGAGAATCAGTGTCTCGTCCTTCTTCGATTGGAACTCTGCGAAGAAGATGTCGGCATTCCACGCGACGGACTCATCTTCGGCCTGAACTTGAAATCTGACGCGGCCTCGTAATAGCGGATAGCGACTGCCACCAAATGCCGTTCCATCGCTCGTCGTTGGAACCAACGGAATTCTTAGTGTGCGAGCCACGGAGGTTGGCAGTACGGTCGTGTCGGCACCGGTATCCACCAGCGCAGTGCAGTTCAGGTGGCGGTCCGACCCAAAGATTGTCATAGAAATCTCTGGTCGCTGGGCGATGCTCAGTTTTCCAGAACTTCGGTTGCGATCGAATAGCTTTCGATAGGGGAATTTCATCTGGCTCCTCGCCGAGTGCCACCGATGAAGTATGTGTCAGCTTCCGGCACCTTCTGAAAGATGGCGTTCGGATGCCCCGCTTCGATGGCGGACTCGAAGGCCGTTTCCAGGTCGTCGCTATGAGCTACGATTTCTGATTGGGCTTGGTTCCAGGCAACCCATTGTCCGGCGTACTCAATTGGAGCCGCTGGAAGCAACTCTGGAGTCGTTTTCTGTTGGGTTGTGTTTGTCATGATTGGTGCAACCTGA
>JAYVSP010000335.1:0-8818 GCA_043775215.1 Planctomyces sp.
CGGAGCCACTTTTGGAATATCTGCGATTTCGCGAGAAACGAAAGAGAAAAAAAGCGGCTCCGCCGCAATCGAAAGCTGGGATGCATCCCAGCACTCCAAAAAAACTTCAGGGCGCGCGAGCGAAGAGAGTTCTGTGTTCATTTTTTGCTTCCATCGGGCTTGCTGCGTAGGACGCAACGAAAGCCAACGTCGGGAGCGTGCTCACGCATCTCTAGACCGGCGCGGTGCCATAAGGACCAGTCGGAATCGCCCCCTTTCACGACTCGCTGGTTGGGACGTGCAGGAGTTTTCGGACCGGGCCAGTCGCGACGCTTCACCGGGGACAGGGCCGCAGCTTCGGCGAAAGACTTGGGTGAGTATTGATCCGCACACCACTCGCGCGCATTGCCGACGACATCGAACAGGCCGAAGCGACTACGGTCGTGCAAGAACGACCTGACATCGTCGATCTGGCCGGGAGAGCGCGGTCGTTCCCAAAGAGCTCGGCCGTTTCCCCACGGAGTTCGCCACGCGTTCGGACCGCGAGCGGCCAGTTCCCATTCCGCCTCGGTGGGCAACTCTTTGCCGGCCCAGTGAGCGTACTCGCGTGCGTCTTGCCAGTTGACACCGAGTGCCGGACGTCGTGCGCTGTCGGCGGCATTCACCGGTGTGGTGATCTTCGGGCCGGCCGCACCTCGAAACTGATGGAATTGGCCGAGCGTCACTTCGGTGACGTCGATGTAAAACGCCGAGAGTTCAATCGACACTTCTGGCCGCGTCTCGGGCGGTCCGTCATTACTGCCGACGCTCACCGAACTTGCCGGGATGTACGCCATCTCGGCCGATTCTTTTTCGGAGACGATTCGTAGCGGCCAGCCGTCATTCGAGTATGCCGCTCCCTCTGCCGGACGAAAGCCGCTCGGCAGTCGCGCGGTGCCGCTCGCTCCGTTGCGAGACACGTTCCCACTTCCCGCGACAACCTCAAAGTGATCGGTACTTTGTTCGGGAAAAACGGCCGCGAATTGGTCCTGCGGATCGCTCTCATGCCGGCCGACAACCTCGAAGTTCGGCGGCGATTCCGCCTCGTCAAACACGTCGGCGGGATCGGCTCCCTCCAAAGGTGAAGGAGGAGGTGGTGGCGGCGGTGGAGGTTTCGGAGGCGGACTGGCTCGACGCGGTTCTTCGACCACGACGGGCATCGGCGGAGGAGTTTTTCCGCATCCGACCAGCAGGCACAACAACAGAGTCGCACTGCAAATCAGAACTGTGGCATTTCGCATTGGCCGGGTCATCGAATACATGGCGAGCATTGTGATGCGGAACGCTACGACGCGAAAGACATCGTGGGAGAATAACACGGACAACACCGTCCGTGTTATCCTGCCGTTCCGACGGAACTCAAACTTCAACGCCACAACTTGCCATTGAAGGTGCTTCATGCCGAGTCTTGCATATCGATTGGGATTATTGGCCGTGCTGCTAGTGATCGGTTCGCCTGGTTGTTCATCGAATTCTTCCGAGTCGGCGGTGAAACCGACGGAGCCGATGTCCGCGACCGCGACGTCCGGCGGTGACAACCAGCCACCTTCCGATGTGGTTGATCTCGCGTTGAACTGGCTTCCTGAAGCGGAACATGGCGGCTTTTATGCGGCGGACGTTCATCGGCTGTTTGCCGAGCGGCGGTTGCAGGTGAAGATCATTCCGGGCGGTCCCGGAGTCCCAGTCATTCAAAACGTGGCCAGTGGAAAGGTATTGTTTGGCGTAGTGAACGCCGACCAGGTGTTGCTCAATCGAGCTCAAGAGGCGGACGTCGTCGCGGTCTTCGCGCCGCTGCAACAGAGTCCGCGATGCATCATGGTTCACAGGAAGTCGGGAGTCACCAAGTTCGACGATCTGAAGGACATGACCCTGGCGATCAATCCGAATCAAACGTTTCTGGGCTTTCTGAAAAAACGATTGCCGCTGACCAACGTGAGGATCGTCCAATACACGGGCAGCACGGCTCCGTTTCTGCAAGATGAGCGAATGGGCCAGCAAGCCTATGTCTTCAGCGAGCCATTCATCGTTCAACAGCAAGGGGCCGAACCGTACAACCTGATGGTCGCTGACATCGGCTTCAACCCATATACCAGTGTGCTCGTCACGCGGGGTGAGGTCATCGCTCAACAGCCTGATCTTGTGCGCCGCATGGTCGAGGCGTGTGTTCTGGGCTGGCGAAAGTACCTTGATGAGCCGGCTGTCACCAACGAGCACATTCATTCGTTAAACGAAGAGATGGGGCTCGACATCCTGAAATTCGGCGCCACGACGCTCAAGCCGCTGTGCGAAGCCGGCCTCTCCGCGCCGGACCGTTTGGGCGAGATGACACTCGAACGTTGGCAAACACTGGCCGAACAACTCGTCGAAGCCGAAGCACTCAAACCCGGCAGCGTCGATCCCGCGAAAGCGTTCGATGCCACATTCCTGCCAAAGTAGCGAATTGAAAGGGTCCGACCGCAGTTCTAAACTCCTGACCGCTCCGCGATCGAGCAGATCGTGGAACCAATCGTCGCTGATAGTCCGTCGAACGAGTGAAAGGTTGGCCGCCATGAGCAAGCTCCCACGAATGTTTCAAACAGAACTTCTCACAAGCCGTTTACGCACGGCGATTGGTTGCCTGATCGCACTGGCGGTCTCATGGCAGTGGACTTCCACCGCGTTCGCTCAAGACGGCAAGAAGGACAAGCCGGTCGAGGACAAGACGATCTATGCAATTGACAACTGGCCGCTGAAGCTGACGTACTACAAGTCGTCCGAGGGGAAAGAGGCCGCCGTCGTTGTGCTCTTGCATCAAAAGCGGGAAAGCCGAATGGTGTGGACGGCGAAGGGTGGCGTTGCCGAAACGTTGCATGGCGAGGGCTTCGCCGTCATCGCCATCGATCTGCGCAAACACGGACAAAGCAAGCCGGGTGAAACCGAAGATGAACCCAAGAAAAACACCACTGACAAGGACAAGTCGGCGAAGAAGTCCGCAGGCGGCGAGCTGAAGCCTGGCGACTACCTGGGCATGGTTCATGACCTTGATGCGGTCAAGAAGTTCATCTTCGAGGAACATCAAAAAGGACACCTCAACATGCGCAAGATGGCCATCGTCGCGCCGGCCATGAGTGCCGCGGTCGCCGTTGTCTTCACGGCCAACGACTGGGCCAAGAAGCCCTATGACGATGCCTCAACACCTGCGTTGCGAACACCGCGCGGACAAGATGTGCAGGCTCTGGTGTTCTTGTCCCCAGAAACCAATCTCCCCGGATTGGCGGCTCATCAAGTGGCACCGATTCTCAAGAGCTTTCCGATTGCGTCGCTGGTCGTGGTCGGAAAGGACGATTCTGCGGACAACAAAGAACAAGCCAAAAAACTGTTTCAGCAACTTGGCGGAGACCCAGCCAAGGTCGCTCCCGCCAAAAAGACCGAAACGCCCAAGAAGAGCAAAGACAAAGACAAAGACGCCGAGTCCCACAAAGACGACAAGGACAAAGTGCGACATTACTACCAAGAGCCTGCCGGAAAATTGCGCGGCACCGATATGCTCGGCAAGAAGCTGGGAGTCGAAGGAGATATTGTGGTGTTTCTAAAACATCACATGAAGGATCTGAAAGGCCCGTTTTACGAGTGGCACGATCGCCAATCGCGCCTGACAGAATAGGACTGTGGATCGGAGTGATCGGTTATTGACCGTTTGTTTGATATCTCGCGCGAGCCTTCTTGTGAGCGGCAATGCGCTAGCCGCTGGTTCTCAGCAATTACCGGCAGCTAGCGCCGTGCCGCTCACGAAAACAGCCAATGCCAACATAATAAGAAACTGATGTTCGGTTAACTGGCGCGGCTTCGCCGCAACCAAAAGGTAGCGGTGCGGCGCAAGCCGCCCGGTGTCTGTGAAACCGGACGGCTTGCGCCGTTCCGCTACGAAATGCGCACAGGAAAACAAGAAACTGAGAACTAGTAGTACGATCAATTCTCTCAATCATTCAGGCTCAATCCAGAGACAACGTCACCATGATTTGCATTACTGTTTCTCCGGAGTCTCGGACGCTCGCGAAGGTCGACTTGCTCAACGCCGCGAGCCGTTGTGACATCGTGGAGTTGGGCCTGGATCATCTGCTTAAGGAACCCAACGTCGCCGAATTGATGGAGGGCATTCCGAAGCCCATCCTGATTTCCTGCCGCAATCAAGAACAAGGAGGCGCGTGGGAAGGGACGGAGGCGGAGCGGATCGTGCTCTTGCGTCAGGCGATTGTTGCCGGGCCGGCCTACATTGAACTCGACCTGGAAACGGCCAAGTCGATTCCGCGCTTCGGCAAGACCAAACGCGTCATCTGCTACACCAGCTTGGACCGGCCACTCTCCAGCAATATCGATGCGATCTTTGAACAAGCCAAGAAGGTCAACGCGGACGTCGTCAAATTCACTTGGCCGACGCCGACACTCGAAGCTGCGTGGCCGCTACTTTCCGCCGTCTCGAAGAAGCGCGAGATTCCGGTGGTCGGGCTCGGCTTGGGCCGCGCGGGACTGACGTTCTCATTGCTCGGCCGCAAGTACGGCTCGCCGTGGATATACGCTGCGCTCGAAAAAGGAATGGAATCGTTCGAGGGTCAAGCCACTGTGTTTGAGCTCGATGAAACATACGGCTGGAGAACCATCGACTCGCAGACGAAGTTCCTCGCCGTCTCTGGACTGGCCGACGCCGAGGCCGCAACCGTCCGCACTATGAACAAGATGTTCAGCAAGATTGGACTCAACATGCGCTGCCTGCCGGTAGCGACCGAGAAGTTTGACAAGTTCAAGCAGATGCTCGACGCCTTGAAGGTCAACGTGCTGGTCGCCGCCGGCCAGACCGCGGAGGAAATGCTGCCGCTGGCCGAGAAGATGGAAGAAGTCACGCAGATGTCGCAGCACGGTGATTTACTGATCAAGCAGAACGAAGTCTGGACCGCTTACAACAGTCTGTGGCGCAGCGCGGTCAAAGCACTGGAATCCGCGTTGGGCAAAGGGAGCAGCGACGCACGGCCGCTCGACCGCCGCAACATTCTGATCATCGGCAGCGGTGGACTGGCGAAGTCGATGATCTTCGGCATCTCCAAACGCAAGGGGTTGGTCAGTGTGACCAGTTCCGACGATAAGGCCGCTCAGGCACTCGCCATTCAAATGAATGTGCGGTTCGTGCCGTACCAGAATTTGTACAACACGCTCTCCGACGTGGTCATCTTTGCTGACCCGAATCTGCAGATCGGCGGTCACAAAGAACAGTTCAACCCGTCATACCTGCGTGGCAACATGATGGCTCTGGATGTCACCACAATGCCGCACGAAAGCCCGGTCATGAAAGAGGCTCGCGAGCGTGGTGCCAAAGTCGTCGACCCCGTTGACGTCTATGCTGAGCAGCTCGCCACGCAATTCAAATCGGCCACCGGCCAAGATCTCCCCGCCGCCGACTTCCGCAAGGAACTGACCGCCGCGCCAGAATGAAGGCGATCAGCTTATTCTCGCCAGTCCTGTCCCGGCATAATCCGGCACATGAAGTCATTGAAAAGCGGAACCGTAAAGGCCGTATCGCCGTGGTTGGGGCTCCACACCATTCCTTTGGCGATCAAGTTGTTTCTCGTCGGCCCCAACGCAGTGACTTTGCGTTTTAGTTCATCAGCAATGTCGCCCGATCGATGCGGGCCGGGACCAAGTTCGGCCATTGCTCGCAGGTATTTTTTCTCGGCGGGAGTGAGTCGGTCGAATCGGACACGGAAAAAACTTTCATCCAGCGCGGCAATGACCGCCTGTGTCGCCTGTTTAACATCGACGCTGGTGATTGGCGATGTCTTCGCGGTGTTCCACGCATGTTTACCCCACTCCTGCAAAAAATACGGATATCTTTGGGTCTGTTCGAGGATCTGTTCCAAAGCATCGTCGTCGATCTCAACGCCTTGATTTGCGGCAGGTTTGGCGATTGCAATTCTTGCGGCTGCTGGAGTGAGCGGTCCGACCTCAGGAAAGTCGAACAGTCGCTCCGCGTATGACTTGGCTTTGCCCATCCGCCCGCGAAGCTGAGGTAAACCTGCACCGACTAAAACCACTGGGAGCTGACGTTGAGCAACGCGATGCAGTGCTGTGATGAGAGACGCCAATTCCACTTCCGCAACGTATTGCAACTCGTCAATGAACATGACCAACGCTGTCTCCGCTTTCTTCGCCGCGGCACCGACGGCTTCCGACTGTGCCACGGATCTGACTCATCCAGGTTTCGGGCGTCTCGTGGAATTGCATCTGTTCTTTGCAGGCGCGGCGTCGAGCGGCAAATCGAACTTGATGGTCACTGCGTTGCGGCAATTTCAGGAAGTCTTCGCGCCGGCAAGAGGATGGACGATGCTCTTCGTGACAACCTCAATCACGTTTTGCTGAAGATCGAAGGTCACTTCATTCGCGGCTACGGTGATCGAACCGCGCGAGCGGAAATCACTTTGTTGCCGGGAGTCTCTGCCGAGGCGGATGCGTTGCTCGCCGATGATCCCGATGCCCGCGACCGCCTGGAACGGGTGACCCAACTGATCGAGGGCTTTGAAACGCCCTATGGCATGGAATTGCTGGCGACCGTCCATTGGGTGGCGGCCGAGCAACCCGCTGCGGCCGCCGATGCCAGCCTCGCGATCCGTGAGGTTCAGGCGTGGAGTGCCAGCAAACGAGATCGGCTCCAGCCGGATCACATTCAGGTTGCTTGGCGGCGTCTCAACGAGCGGCAGTGGCTGAGTTCGTCGATGTGACCACGTTTCGTTCTTACCCATCCTGCATGATGCTCACTTGATGACACTCAGTTCCAACTTCGAGGAAATTATGTTGATCTGTACTCCGAAGGAGTTGCGTCACACAGCCCAGGGTTGCTCGCGCAGCGAGCTACCCTGGGTTTGAAATCAACATGGTCAATGTACCCCAAAGGGAAGGATGAAGGATGAAGAAGGCGAAGACGATGAGGCGAGAGACGATGACGAGTCGCGGTCCTCTTTCCGCCTTCCGCCTTCATCCTTCATCCTTGAGTACGACGCGGCTCGCAAGATCGCGCAGGGGCTGGGCGTCAATCTGGAACAATGCCAGTCGCTCGTCGAAGTGAAGGGGGACAAGGCTCGATTGCTCCCGGTCTCCGAACGGACGCAGGCACTGTTCGGCAAAGCCTCTGAGTTCGGCAGTTCGACCAAAGCCCGCAAGAAAAAGGTGATCCAAAAGAATCTCTTCGAGGAACTCGGCGAGGCCGAGGCCGCCGAATCAGGCTGGGGAGAACTCAAAGGTCCGACCGCCGGAAAAACGGTGCTCGACCAAGTCCACCAATCCATGATCCTCTTCGCCGCCGGTCGAGGCGAATTGATGAAACGCTTTTTGGTCGAAGACGGCATCGGCAAAGACGCTCGCTTCTGGAAATTGGCGCAGTCGCTCTCGGCTCTGTACCCGAAAGAGTGCGAAGAAAAACGCTGGGTCGATGGTGTGTTGGCCAGGAAGAAGGGGCTGGGGCTTTGAAGCCCGTTGAGTCGAGCTATGATGACGCGCGCGAACTTCCGCTGAGAAATTGAGGTGCTCCATGAAGTGGCAAGAACGAATCGAGATCAACCCGCAAATCCTGGTCGGGAAACCGGTCATCAAAGGGACACGCATCGCCGTCGAGTTCGTGATCGACCTGATGGGACGCGGCTGGTCGGTCGAGCGAATCCTACATGAGTACGACCACCTGACCGAGGAAGACATCCATGCTTGTCTGAGCTACGCGGGAGAGACACTGAAGTCCGAGCGCGTGTATCTCGTTCCGACTTGAAAGGCTCACCGTGCGGCTTCTTGCCAATGAAAACATGCCCGGAAGTGTGATCGAGCATCTGCGCCAAAACGGTCACGATGTCCTGGCCGTGAAAGAGTCGATGCGCGGCGCGAAGGATCCCGATATCCTCGCTCGCGCACAGTCCGAGTCGCGCGTGCTGATTTCACAGGACAAAGACTTCGGCGAACTCGCCTTCCGCAGTCACTTGCCGGCGCACTGTGGTGTGATCCTGTTCCGGCTTACTGGAGAAGACCCGGATGACGATCTCCGCCGCATGGTCGAAGCGGTTGAAAGTCGCGCTGACTGGGCCGGCACGTTCGCCGTCGTGGATGAGTATCGAATCCGACTCCGACCGCTGCCGTAAAACCTCGTCCATTTCGACGAACGCTCGAAGCCCAGGAGCCAAACCCGCATGTCGGCCATCGCCCGTTCCCAATCAATGGACTTATTCGTGTGGTCGATCTTCGATGACGATCGAACTCTGCCCGTGCCACAAAGTTCGGAGGGTCGGCTTGTTCGTGCTACGATTTGCCAGATTGTGGATCATTGGATGGCACGTCCAAGTTGTGTTCTCGAATCCGCGCGGGACGATGACCAGTTCGCTTACGATTGCGTGCCACTGCGAGTCGTCGGAAAGATGCGCGTCAAATACCGTTTGTCAGGACGGCTCCCACCTCGCCGATATCCGGTGGATTGAAGAATCAAGCGAGAGAAGACATGGTCGAACGAAAAGCCAAACGCCGTCGGTATCCCTTCAATCCAGACTACGCCGTTCCAGCATCAGCAACGCTGCTCGAAACAATGGACGCTCTTGGCATTAGCCGACAAGCATTGGCCGAGCGAACGGGATTCTCAGTGAAGCACATCACTTGGCGCGGCGTAGCCGCAACCAAAAAGATTCTGGCGACGGATGAAACACGGATGAGAAAACAAAACCGCAATTCCGTTTCATCCGCAGTCCGGCTTTGCCATCCGCAGGAGTCTTCTGGGCAGACTTCCTGCGGATGGCAAAGCCGG
>JAYVSP010000336.1:0-6775 GCA_043775215.1 Planctomyces sp.
CATTCGAGCGGTGATGCCGCTGCATGGGATCGAACTCATGCAACAGCGTCGTCAGTGCCATCCGATTGATCTGGCTCGCGGCCCGGCACGACTCTGCGATGCCTTCGCCGTCGATCGACGCTTGGATGGTTGGGATCTCACACGCGGGACTCGCGTTTGGATCGAACAGCCGGACGATGACCTGATCAGCGATCAGCAGATCGTCGTGTCTCCGCGCATCGGAGTGACGTCAGGCCACGGCTTGGAACTGCGGTTCTTTCTGAAAGACAGTCCGTATGTGAGCGGACCTCGAATGATCGGCAATTTCCCGTAGCCAATCTCGCCAGAGATTGAGTGACCGGGGTGTTCTTGTTCTTGTTCGGCGTGGGTCTCCCGACCCCGCCGAGCATTCGACCGAAGGTCTCCGAGTTTCGCTAACGCTGCCGACCAGGATTCTCGATTAGCAAAATTCCCGTCGGCCCGCATGAAGGCAGTAAAAGCAAAGGCAGGGCTCAGCGTTCACTCGGTTCGGGGAGACCTACGGTCGGGCACGCGGCGGGGTCAGGAGACCCGCGCCGAACATTTTGAAAAAGAGACCTGACCGACCTGACCCTTTTCTGCTTTTCCCTTTCTGCTTTCCAACAATTGTCCCTGTCGGATTGGAGAAGTTGACTTGGAAGTATTCGTCCTCCTCGGATTCGAGGTCGGCCGACACGTTCAGAGTGATCGACTTCATCGTCTCGCCCGGTGCGAATTGGACCGTGCCGCTCGGCATCGTTCCGCCGAAGTCCGTCGCATCGGCCGACTGTGTGTAGTAGCTGCTGACCGAGTAGTCGAAGCTCGCCGGCTCCGTCACCAGTCCATCGCGATGAAAGTGAATCGTGAAGGGGGTCGTTCCGGCGTTTCCTTCCGTTATTGAGTCGGGCAACGCAACGACAACCAGGTTGTCGTCGTTCAGAATCATGCCATTGGCCGACGCCGTGCCGAGCGTCGCGCCCGTCACGTTTGACAGCGTCACGGTGAAGGGGCGGTCGCCGCCATACGGATACGCGGTGTTTCCCACGACATCGAGCGTGATCGTCTTCTCGCTGTCACCCGGCGCGAACGTGATCGTGCCGGAGCGCGGGTTACGGCTGAAATCGAAGTCCGAATCGGACACGGCGAAATAGTCGTTGTAGCCCCTTGGTTTGAGCGAATACGTCACTGTCGCCGTGCGATCGGTCAGGCCCGTGCGGATGACTTTGAACGTGAATGGCGTCGTGCCGCTGTTCCCTTCGTATTTGTTGGCGTCGAGGGGGATGATCGACAAGTTCGAATCGTCGTTGATGATCGTGCTGGTGACGGTAGCGGTTGTGATCGTCGAGCCATTGGGGTTCGTGAGCGTGACTGTGAAATCTTCGTCCGGCTCGACGGTGGTGTCGCTGACGATGCGGAGGGTGAAAGTCTTCGATGATTCGCCGGGGGCGAACGTGATGGTGCCGCGCGGTCGGTCGATGAAGTCGTCGATCGAGGCGGGATGTTCCCCGCTGCCGGTGACTCGGAATTGAACTGTGGCGGTGGACGACAAATCGCCGTCGCGAGTCACCGTGAATTCGGAATCTTGCCCTTCTGTCCGCGAGGCATTCGTGGCTGTGATCGCCAGCGTCGAGTCGTCATTGAGGATCAGGCCGGCGGCGGTGGGCATTCCCAAGTTCGCGCCGGTCGCGTCAGACAGAGTCAGCAAGAAGGTCTCGTCTGGCTCCAGCAGCGAATCGCTGGCAACCCCGATCTCGATCAGTTGGGATGTTTCGCTATTGGCGAAGTGGATTGTTCCAGTCGGCCAAGTGCCGCCGAAATCGTCAGCATCGGCGGGGGTTTCACCGAGTCCCGTGATCGCGTAATTCACTGTCGCCGCGCCGCTGCTGTCTCCGAAGCGAATGGCTCGAAACAGGAATGGCTCCTGGCTGGAGGACGTCCCTTCCCGCCGCGTCGAATTCACCGCGACGACAGACAGCGTCGGAGTCTCGCTGTCGAGAGCTGGGTCCGGCACAAGATCGTCGTTCAGAATCACTCCCGTCGCTGACGTCGTGCCAATCCGATATCCGTTGCCGCGCAACAACGTCACCACAATGTTTTCATCGGATTCCACGCCGTTGTCCGCAGTCGGGTCCACAGCGATCGTCACCGAACCGATTCCGTCGGCCAGCGTCACCGAACGCTCCGCCACCGCCGAAAAATCAATCCCCTCCGTGGCCGAGCCGCTCACACCGAAGTTCACCGTCAACGGCCCGCTGGTCACATCGCGAGTGATCGTGAAGAGCAAGTTCCGCGAGCCATCTTCCGAAACGGAAGCTGGCGACACCGCCACATTCACCGTTGGCCAAGGCGTCCCAAACTCAAACGCCCCGATGTCTGGCAGCCCATCGATCACCCGCGCGAATCCCGCCCCACGCTGATCAAACGGCATTGGCTCCGTCCGATCCCCATCACCATCCAAGTCGATCGTGTCGGCCGGCACCGAAGCCACTGCCCCCGCATTGATCGCCGGACTCCCGGCCACCAACGCATGAGTTTTCGTCAGCCCACCATTGTCGGCGAGCACCGGGTCCAACACCGTTGCGATGTCGAAATCAAGTGACGTCTGCTGGTCGCCAATCAGACTGTTCGTCGTTGAGATGTAATCTGTAGCCCCACCAAGGTCGCTATGCCGCGAGTCCTGTTGCGCCGTATTGCCAGCGATGATGCAGTTCGACGCACTGGCTGAGCCGAACTCCCATATGTAGTAGCTGTACCAGCCCGGATTGTACGGATAGTGGCGGTGTTTCTCGACAAACTGACTCCCATTGAAGATGCCGCCGCCGCTATTCGAGACGTTGCCCGTGATCGTGGATTGCTTGAGTCTCAAGGTGGCGTTTGGTGAATTGAAAATGGCACCACCTGAGTTGGCACGGTTACCGCTCAGCGTCGAACCGATGATCGTTAAATCTCCCGAGTTGAAAATGGCCCCACCTGCCGCTGCCTCGTTCCCTACAAACGTGCAATCGACCAGCGTGGTTTGTCCGCCATTAAAAATCGCTCCGCCACTGTACGGCGGCGACTGTATCTGGCCGTCCGCGAATGTGAGATTGCTGATCGTCGCAGTGCCCCAGATGTCAAAGATCGATGACTGATGATTTCCGCTGATCGTCAGCCCTTGGTCCGTCGGGCCGATTATCTCGACTTCGGATCCGAGGTACATCCCACCTTGTGTCAGCGTGACTGTGGTTGGTCCATTCGCGGTCAGCGAGGGATCAAACGTGATGGTGTGCGAGCCAGCAATAAGATTGGCCCGCTCAATGGCTTCCCGCAAAGAGAAGTGTCCTGCGGTAACGTCGCCATCGACTTCGTCGGTCAACGTATCCACGACCCACGGACTTCCCGCTCGTGTCTCGTCGTCCAGGATCCGCATGGTGACGGTGGCCTCGACAGGTTCCATCGTCGCTCCCGTCGGATTGGACAATATGACTGCAAAAGTTTCGTCGAACTCAGCCAGCGTGTCGCCACTCACATTGACCGTGATTTGTTGAGCGGTTTCGCGCGGGGCGAAGGTGATTTGGCCGGTGGGCAGGATGCCTCCGAAATCATTCGCGTCTGCGGGATAAAGGCCACTTCCCGTGACGGCGTAGTTGACGGTTGAAATTCCGCTGGTCACTCCGCCGCGATAGACGGTAAACGTCGCCGCTCTCGTTTCGTCATTTCCCTCAGCCAAAATCGGAGTCTGTCCCGATACCCTCAGGGACGTGTCATCGTTGAGAATCGTGAACCTCGTAAAGAAGGTCACGCTTGGAAATTTCCAGCCAGTGCCATTCGAGAGTGTCACCCTAAACTGCTCGTCTGACTCCATCTTCGTGTCACCGACGATGTTAATGGTTAGCGTTCGCGTCGTCGCGCCGATCGGAAATGTCAGCGTTCCGCTGGGCATCGTGCCGCCAAAATCTGCAGCGTCAACCGATTGATATCCCACAGGCGCGACCGCAAACTCGACAGTCGCCATTTCAGAGATTTGGCCAATGCGAGTTAAGTTGATCGTGAATGGAGTGGTCCCGTCGTTCCCTTCCGCCATCGAAAGGACGGCTTGATTGTGATAGATGGCATATTCTGACTCATCCGCGACGATTGTCCCTATCGCGACCGCCGTTTTGATGCTGACACCGGTTGGATTCGAGAGCGTGACTTTGAACGACTCGTCGTTTTCAACGGCGCCCTCTCCCAAGACGTTCACTGTGATCGTTTTCGTTGTTTCACCTGCGGCGAAACTGACCGTACCTTTTGGGAAGATCCCACCGAAGTCGAATTCGTTAGCGGAATTGGTGCCACTGCCAGCGGCAGAATATGTAATACCGGCAACCGTCCACGCGGCGGTCGCCGGACCGTCGGTATTGCCCGTGCGACTCAGAGTGAATGTGAACGGCGTATAGATGTCGCCGCTGCCGTCGGGCTTGTTCGCGTCCGTCGCGGTGATCGACAGCGTCGCGTCGTCGTTCGTGATTGTTCCGGTCGCCGTCGCCGTTCCGAGACTCGCGCCGCTTGGATTGGACAACGTGATCGAAAAACCTTCATCGGATTCAACCAACGTGTCGCCGCTGACAGGGATCGTGATCGTCTTTGATGTTTCTCCGGCGGCGAAGCTGATTGTGCCGTTCGGCAGCGTGCCGCCGAAATCGGTCGGCTCGGCTTTGTTCGTGCCGCTGCCGCTGACCGCGTAATTGACACTCGCGGTGCCGCTCGCCGGTCCCGTGCGGCTGACGGTGAATGTGAACGGTGTTGAGCCACTGTTCCCCTCGTACTGGGAGGCCGTGTTGGCCACGATCGTGAGACTGGGGACGTCCTCATTTCGAATCGTTCCCGTCGCGGTTGCCGTGGCGAGATTCGCTCCGACGGCGTTGGACAACGTCACGCTGAAGCCTTCGTCCGCTTCGGCAACTGTGTCGCCGCTGACGTTGATCGTGAGGGTCTTGGACGTTTCACCGGCAGCGAAATTGATCGTGCCGCTGGGGAGCGTGCCGCCGAAGTCGGTGGCGTTCGTGTCGCTGCCGGTGACGGCGTAATTCACCGACGACGTGCCGTTCGTGTTGCCGCTGCGAGTGATCGTGAACGTGAACGGCGTATTGCCGCTGTTTCCTTCGGCCTTGGTCGCGCTGGTGGCGGTGATCGACAACGAAGTGTCGTCGTTCGTGATCGTCCCGGTCGCCGTGGCCGTTCCGAGAGTCGCGCCGCTTGGATTGGACAATGTGATGGCGAAGCCTTCATCGGATTCAACCACCGTGTCGCCGCTGACGTTGATGGTGATCGTCTTTGTCGTTTCTCCAGCCGCGAAGGCGATCGTGCCGCTCGGCAATGTTTCTCCGAAATCGGATGCATCGGCCGGGTTCGCACCGAGACCGGTCACGGCATAGTCAATCGTTGACGGCGCGCGCGTGTCGCCTCGCCGAGTGACCGTGTAGACGAACGACGTGTGGCCGCTGTCTCCTTCGGCAAGCGAAGTGCTCTCCGCAGACAACGAGACCGTGGGCAGCGCGGACTGCGTCGGGTTTTCGGCGGTCGTCAGTCGCCAGAGTTTCCGTCCCGCGCCGCCGTCCGCCGAGAACATCCACCAGCCGTTTGGGCCGACGGCGGTCAGGTCGCTCGGACCCGCGGAGCCACGGCCGTCGTACAGGTCGCGCACGCAGGTCGTGTTCGCGGCCGAACCGTCGCTGATCCACAGCTCGCGGCCGTGAGCGGCCTCTTGAGCGGTGAAGCCCAATTGACCATCGAGGTTCACCAGGTCTTGCGGATTCGAGTGAGCCGCGCCGGCGAAGATGTTCTTCACCAACCGCGTCCCCGCCGCGCTGCCGTTCGACGTCCACAGCTCCCGCCCTTCGCTCCGGCTGGCCGCCGAGAAAAACAGGGCCGAGCCAACCAGCGTCAGCTCCGTCGGATTCGAGTCCGCGCGTCCCGCATTGATGTTCTTGACCAGCACCGTCCCCGCGCTCGTGCCGTTCGACTTCCACAACTCGCGGCCGTTCGTGACGTCGTTGGCCGAAAAGTACAGCGTTCCGTTCGCATTCACCAATTGCCGCGGCGCGGAGTCGCCCGTTCCCGCACGAATATCTTTGACCAGCACGGTCCCCGCCGCGGTCCCGTCAGATTTCCACAGCTCGCGCCCCGTCACGCCGTCTGAGGCCGAGAAATACAGCCGTTGATTCACGATGGTCAAAGTCTGCGGAGACGCACTGAACCTCCCCGTGCGAATGTCCTTCACGAGCACCGTTCCCGCCGACGTCCCGTCCGATCTCCACAACTCGCGACCGGTTGTGCCGGTGTTCGCGGTGAAGAACAAGACGCCTCCCAAATTGACCAATTCCAACGGCGCAGCCCCGCCAGTCAGCGAGATATCTTTGACCATCACGGTCCCCGCCGCGGTGCCGTCCGACTTCCACAGCTCACGGCCATGCACTCCGTCATCGGCCGTAAAGAACAACGTGCCGCCCACGTTCGTCAACTGCCGAGGCAACGAACTGCCGACCCCAACAAACAGGTCCGCCACCAAGCCCGTTCCACCCGCGGTCCCGTTCGATTTCCACAACTCGAATCCATGAGCGCCGTCATTGGCCACAAAGAAGAGCTGGCTTCCCACCGCCACCGCCGAGCGCGAACCACTGATCATTCCATTCGCCGCACCCGGCTGAATGTCTTTGACCAGCACGGTCCCCGCCGGCGTCCCGTCGCTCTTCCACAACTCTCGCCCGTGCGAACCATCATGGGCCTGAAAGTACACCGTGCCATCCACGGCGACGAG
>JAYVSP010000337.1:0-3887 GCA_043775215.1 Planctomyces sp.
ACACGGATTGAACACGGATCAGGACAGGAGGCGGAGGCAGGGAATTGGAAAACAAGAAAAAGCGGCGGATGGGAATGTCAGACAACAGTTTTTGTTCCATGGAGAAAAGCACGGACCAAGCCAGAGATTAGAAACCGTTACGCACCCTCGTTCTCGTTCCGTTACCTCACTCGATTCTTCTTGGCCTTGTTCGCTGTCCTGATCCGTGTTCAATCCGTGGCTTTGAAACTTGCCTCCCCGGAACACCGGAAGAGCCAGTCGACAATGCGAAATCATGGGAATCAACTTTCAGTTGGGCTTGAGGAATTATGACGAATTGGGATGAACTCATTGCCGCGCTTAAATGCCGTGGCGTTGAATTCGCTGCGCCGCTAACGGAAGCGGAGACCGTGACGGTCGAAGAGCGGTTCCAATTCACGTTCCCGTTCGATCTCCGCACATTTCTTCAAACGGGATTGCCAGTTGGAAGGCGCTTTCCGGATTGGCGAAACGGTGACCATCACGAATTGGCCGATTGGCTTAATCGTCCGCGCGAAGGCGTGCTGTTTGATGTCGAACACAACAACTTCTGGCTTGATGAGTGGGGACCACGCCCGGCTGACCTCGAATCTGCAAACATGATCGTCAACAAGCTTATTGATGAAGCCCCAAAACTCATTCCAATCTACATGCATCGGATGATGTCATCAGAACCAAAGACGGCTGGCAATCCTGTCTTTTCCGTGCATCAAACGGACATAATTGCGTACGGAGTTGATCTCGCCGACTACTTCATCCACGAATTCATGTTTACTGAAGAGCAAATGGATGATTGGACGGTCCCTCAAAATTTCCGAGCAATTCGATTTTGGGATATCGAGCGTTTTCAAGATACCCGATGGGGCCCCGATGGCTCGTGTGTATTTGACAACAGTCGCGGAATCCTTCCGTAAACAAAACACGCATAAACAAGTGAGTCATCGCGAGCGGCGGATCAGGTGGGTTCTGAAATCAACGTCACTTGGCTGCCGCCGCCTTGGTCGTTCAGTAGCGAATTTTCACAAACCAACGAAAGGCAACCCCGATGGTTGAGAACTTCATGTCTGCGGCCATTGCTGCCATCATGGTTATCATGTTTCTTTCGTTGAAACTTTCGTCGATCGAGAAACGCATCGGCCGGCTGTCGCAACTGGATGCCAAACTCGACCTCCTGTTGAAACATGCAGGTCTTGAATTCGATCCGTACGAAAACGTTTCTCCAGCAGTGGTTCAAGCTCTTCAACGTGGCGAGAAGATTCAAGCCATCAAGCATTACCGCGAAGCGACAGGTGTCGGCCTGGCTGAAGCAAAGGAAGCTGTCGAGGAAATCCAACGACGAGCAGGAAACACCGCATAGTATTTTGGGCATCGGCACCTGGAAGTGAGGGACGATCATGGAATTCACCGCCGTTTATATCGCCGTACCGGAAGGCTACATCGCGTTCGTCGAAGAACTTCCAGGCGCGAATACTCAAGGCGATACGCTGGAGGAAGCGCGAGAAAACCTTCGCGAAGCAGTCACTCTGGTTTTGGCGGCGAATCGTGAGTTGGCCGAACGCTCTTTGCAGGGCCAGCACGTCACCAAAGAACCGTTCGTGTTGGCGGCGTTATGAAGCGACAAGAGTTGATCAGGCATCTTGAATCGTGTGGCGGCTACCTGCTACGAGATCAGGGAAAGCACAGCATCTACGTCAATCCCGCCAACAATCAAACGTCGTCTGTCCCGCGTCATCGTGAAATCAACGATTTTCTGTGTTGGAAAATCTGTCGTGATCTCGGCATCTCGAAGCCTTGACTGCCGCGCTGCGGCCAACGGCGAACAAAGAACGACACACTGAGCGGGTTGAAACATGCTCCTCGGCTACAACACGAACGGCCTCGCTTTTCATCGCTGGCAGGACGGCCTCGAACTGCTGGCGGAGATCGGCTATCGCGCGGTCGGCATCACGGTCGATCATGCTTGCTTGAATCCCTTCGATGATTCGTTTCAGGAGCAACTTGCCGAGATGCGGGAGTTGCTCGAGCGACATCAACTTCGATCGGTCATCGAGACCGGTGCCCGATTTCTGCTCGACCCGCGTCATAAGCACGAGCCGACGTTGATCTCGCCGACGCCAGAAGCTCGTGCCGGCCGAATCGACTTTCTGCGAGTCTGTATCGACATCGCGAAGACGCTCGACTCGGACGCGGTCTCGTTTTGGTCGGGCGTGTTGCCGCCGGACGTCTCGCGCGAGCTTGCGGTACGCTGGCTGCTGGACGGTTGCCACGCTGTGGTCAAGTACGCCGAATCGCAGAATGTCCAACTGGCCTTCGAGCCGGAACCGGGCATGCTCATCGAGACGATCGAGCAGTACGGGCAACTTGCCGAGCAAGTTGGCTCATCTCGGTTCGGCCTGACGATTGACATCGGCCATGTGCAGTGCGTTGAGGAGGATTCGATCCCCGATCATCTGCGGCGCTGGTCCGATCGGCTGTGCAACATCCACATCGAAGACATGCGGCGCGGAGTTCACGATCACCTGCGATTCGGCGAGGGCGAAATCGACTTCCCGCCGGTCATGGCCGCGCTCCGCGAGATCGGCTACACCGGCTGCGTCAACGTCGAACTGAGCCGTCACAGCCACATGGCCCCCGACGCGATGCGCGAATCATTCGAGTACCTTTCAAGGCTGATGTGATGAACCCCATTTGCAAGGCTCAAGAAAAACAGATTCAACGCAAAGACGCAAAGTCGCCAAGAGGCAAAGCCGCAATGTGTGAGATTAGCCGCGCTCGCCAGAACGTGGGGTTCGATGGTAGTTGCCCGCACTTTGGCGAGTGCGGCAACGGTATCGAAACTGCTGCTCATCGTGGCTTTGCATCTTTGCGTCTTTGCGTTAAAAAATTTGTGCTGGTTGCTTTGGCGACCGTTCTTCTTCTGCCGGCATTTGCGGCGGCCGACGACTTTCCGCCGGAATTGGTGAAGTTTCGGCAGTACGGCGACAAGCCGGTCTTCACGGCAGCCGGACCGGGAACGTGGGAAGTCAAGATTCGCGAGCGCGGTTGGATCCAATTCAATCCCGAAAACGACGGCAATGATCCGCCGAAGCCGAAATACCGGTTGTGGTACACCGGCTATGATGGCACTCGCGAAGGGATCAAGCGGTTGGGCACCGCGACATCGGTGGACGGCATCGCTTGGATACGGCACCCGCAGAATCCACTCGACGATCGGAATTGGATCGAAGACATGATGGTTGTTCGCGACGGCGGCGTGTTCCACATGTTCGCTGAGGGCCGTGACGATCAAGCTCAGCGGCTGACGAGCCGAGACGGAATTCAGTGGCATCGTGAAGGGCAACTCGACGTGCGCAAGGTTGACGGCCAACCGATCGAGCCGGGACCGTATGGCACTCCGACAGCCTGGCTGGAGGACGGTGTGTGGCACTTGTTTTACGAACGGCACGATGCCGGAGTTTGGCTGGCGACATCACGCGATCTCAAAGTGTGGACCAACGTCAGCAACGAGCCGGTACTGCGTCCCGGTCAAGGGATTCACGACCGCGACTTGGTCGCGCTCAATCAAATCGTGAAGCACAAGGGCCGCTATTACGCCTATTATCACGGCTCGGCGAAAGGCGAAACGCCGTCATTGTGGAGCACCTGTGTCGCTGTCTCGGACGATCTGCGCTCGTGGCGAAAATACAGTGGCAACCCGCTCTTGCCACGCGAACTGAATCGTTCCAGCGGCATCGTCATCCGCGACGGCGAGCGGTTTCGGCTCTACACGATGCATCCGGAAATCTGGCTGCATGTCAACGATTTTGGAGTGCGGTGATGCATCACCGCTTTGGATTGCGGCGGAGCCGCTTTTCTTTGCCACGCGGTTG
>JAYVSP010000338.1:0-3248 GCA_043775215.1 Planctomyces sp.
CTCCATTAATCCCGTGACGGCCGTGGCGACGCTGATTGGTTCGACGGGGGTCTTACCGCCGAACGGTTACTTCAGTGGAATGGGAGCCGATAATCAGGGAAATCTGTTCGCTCACGACGACTCCGCCTTCTATTCGATCAACACGACAACCGGGCAGGCGACATTGCTCTTCAACATGGGGACTGCGGAGATCGGCGAAGGCGATATCGCCTACGACTCCGTGTCGGGAAGTTTCTTCGGCACCAATTTCTTCCAAAGCGACCTGGTGCGTGTGGACCCGGTGGCGCTGACTTCGACGAGTCTGGGAGTGATGACTGTGAATGGAACCCCAGCCACCGGCGGGATTGACTGGGATGGAGTGGCATTTCGTGGCACGACGCTCTACGGCTATGTCGGTTCGCGAGATGGCAATACGGGGCTTGCAGATCATTTATATACGGTAGACGTCGCGACGCTGGTGGTCACGGACGTCGGCAATACCGGGATCAGCGTGGGTGCCGGCGGGGATCTCACTTATAATTCGGCACTGGACGTTTTCTATCACATTCACGCCTCTTTTGGCGGTGAATTGTATTCCTTGAACCCACAGACCGGCCTCGCCACTCTGATTGGGAGTACCGGCCTGACCAATGTTCTCGCCTTGGCGATGGCTGGTTCTGCTCCGCCGCCGGTTGTTGTCGTTCCGCCGCCAACGGTACCAACGTTTACAGCGAGCGACGACACGCTGTTCGGTGACGCCGGCAATGACACATTGTTTGGTGCGGGCGGCAACGACTTGATTGTCGGTGGAGCTGACAATGACCAGTTGGAGGGAACGGCCGGTAACGATTCGATTCTGGGAGGTGCCGGACTGGACACACTGAATGGCGGCTTCGGCGACGACACGCTCAATGGCCAAGGGGGATCCGATTTATTGGATGGCGGAGCTGGTCACGACACGTCAATTTGGGAAGGTGCTGTCAGCGGCAACGATCTGTTGATGGACGCGGTCGGAGATAACACGTTAGTTGTCAACGGCAGCGGTGTGGCGGACATCTTCAACGTCGCGAAGGATGCCAACGATCTGCTCACGGTTTCACAACTCGGCAAAATCGTGACAGTTGGCCCGACATTCGGCCGCGTGATCATTGATGGTGGTATCGGCGGAGACACGATCACCGTTGGCGATCTGACGGATGTCCGGGGAATTGTGCTCGAAATCCGTGGTGGCATGGGCGACGACGTTCTCTCGGCAGCGGGTAACCCGATTGGCGACATCCGATTGGTCATGGACGGCGGTGACGGCAACGACACTGTGCTGGGTGGCTCAGGCAATGAGACGCTCCGTGGTGGCGCGGGAGTGGATTCGCTCAATGGTGGTGCCGGCAATGACACTGTGGAAGGCGGTCTCGGCAATGACCGACTCGACGGTAGTGACGGCAATGATTCAGTCAATGGCGACGCCGGACAGGATGTGCTGTTTGGTAGCGCGGGGACGGATTTCATCAACGGTGGCGATGGCGATGACACGATTGATGGTGGAGCCGACAACGACACGCTCAATGGCAATGATGGAGACGACAGTTTGCTGGGCACGTCCGGCAACGACAGTCTGCTCGGCGGCACCGGTTTGGATACGCTCGGCGGTGGTGATGGCAACGACACGCTCGATGGTGGATACAACAACGACTCGCTGATCGGCGGCATCGGTGACGACAAGATTCGCGGTGATCATGGCAACGACACGATCACGGGAGACGATGGCAACGACACCATCAACGGCGGCGATGGCAACGATCTGATCCTCGGCGGACTGAACAACGATTGCTTGAACGGCGACAGCGGTGACGACATCGTTAATGGCGGCGGAGGCAGCGACATCGTGGTCGGCGGCGACGGCAAGGACACGCTCCGCGGTGGCTCTGGCAACGACCTCGTGCTGGGTCAGGATGGCGATGACAACATCGACGGTCAAACCGGCATCGACACTGTTGCCGGCAATCAAGGAGCCGACGTCATCAACGACGCCCCGTCCGAGATCAATGAAGCCTTCGTGCTCTCCGCCGCGCTGCTCAACAAGCTGAACGCCCTGTAGCCGAAGTCGTGAGGCTTCGGACACACCGAGGCTGTAACTCTTTCGAGCCGCGACCGTGAGGGAACGATGGTTCGTAAGGAACGGCGACGTCTCCTCACGGTCGCGGCTCGAAAGTCCATTCGCGCTATCTGGCACCACGATGCAGGAGTCACCGATGGCTGGCATCGACGTCTCGATGAAACATGCGATCGCCGAGTTTCCGCAAGACTGGGCGGAGTTCGTCGGCGTGCGTCCGGGAACGCGCGTCCGAGTTGTTGACTGTGACGTGTCGACGATTGCCACATTGGCCGACAAGGTGATCGAGGTGCTGGCGGCGGATCCATTCATTCTGCATTTCGAACCGCAAGCGTACTACGACAAGAGTCTCGATGTCCGCATGTTCGAAGCCAACGGGCGTCTGACCAAACGGCACGATCGGTTCGTCCACACCTGCGTGCTCTTGCTGAACCGAGCGGCGTGGGGGCGAGCCAATAGTGGACGTTACCGTTCCAAGTCGCCGTTGGGAGGTTGCCAGGTCGATTTTGAGTATGAGGTGATCAAGGTCTGGGAAATTCCCCTACAAAAGCTGCTTTCTGCCGGCGTCGGTCTGTTGCCTCTGGCGCCAGTCTGCGACGTCTCACGCGACGAAATCCCACAAGTTGTGCGGCGTATGGAGGAACGCTTCCGAGCCGAGATACCTCGCGCCGTCGAAGCCGAACTTTGGACTGCAACTTGTGTGCTGCTTGGGCTAAGATTCGACCGTAAGTTGGCTCACACCCTATTGCGTGGAGTGCGTGAAATCATGAAAGAGTCTTCGACTTACCAAGCGATCGTTGAAGAGGGAATGGAACTTGGAATGGAACTTGGAAAAGTGAGCAAATGCCGTGAGGACATTGTGCGAATTGGCATCAAGCGATTCGGCAAGCCGACGCGCCGAATCCGCGAGGCGATCTCAAAGATCAATGATCCCGAACAATTGGACCGCTTGTTTGACCGAGCCTTGGATGTGTCGAACTGGACGGAACTGTTCGGCGAGTGATCCGCGGCCATCCTTGAATCGGTGGGTGGTGCTTGAACTTTCGCCGCGCGCGTCCCACAATCCGCCGCCTTGTGGTCTGGATGAATTTTAAGGCACCGCTCTCGTCGGATATGACGAGCAGAAAGCTTTGGGAATGTTGCGGCGAGTCGCTTTCGG
>JAYVSP010000339.1:0-5800 GCA_043775215.1 Planctomyces sp.
CTACGCGGCTGACGCCGCTCCGCTCTGCCCTGGGCTATCGAGTTTTTGCCCTTTGGGCCAGGACAACAGCGCAACTTCAATAAGCGTGAGCGAGGGCGAACGCTTCGAATTGGCAGTCACTTCGCGCGTTCGGCCTCACTTACGCATCGGGTTTGTGACGGCTGCTCACCGGCAGGTTTTGCTGCTGCCAAAATGATTTTCGACAATCTGGAAGAAATCGGGAGGAAAACTCAAGTAACTCCCGTTGACCCTCTTCTCGCGATTGGAATACGTTCCCACCACGAATCTCTCCGGCGACTGACATTCCTGTCAGAGCCACCGTTCCCATCGTTCCTGTCCCGTCCTCAAAGCCTCTTCTCCGCATCCTATCCCGTTGCATCGCAGCGCACCCTGAACCGTCTTTTGAGACATGCGATGTGATCTGGCCGCGGCGACTCCCGCCAGTTGGTTTCAAGGAGGAACTTCCGTTGCGTAAAACACTCGAATATCTCGCCTGGTCGACCGTTGCTGCGGCAGGATTGTGGTCGTTGTTTCCCGGAAGCACGGCCCGTCCAGTCTCCGCCGATCAGCCCGCCTCCAGTGGCGGCACACGCTCGACGACGGCTGCGGACTCACGCGGGTCGGTCTTCAATCGTGTTAATCCGTTCAAACGCACGGCGACGAGCAAAGAGACGCTGTACAAGCAAGAGGCAGTTAAGCTGCTGAATCAAGCGCAGGAATTGGCGACTCGCGGAGACGTCGCGGGGGCTCGCCGATTGGCTCAACAGGCGCAAGCAATGCCGATCACTTGGGGAGCGAATGAACGCTCGCCCGAAAAATTCTTGGCACAGTTGGTCGCGAACTCGACCGGCCGCCCTGCTCCGGAAACGTCGGTCGCTGCGCGGCCGAACGCTTCCAAGACGAGCACCGGCAACAAGACTGCGAACTTCGACTCGCCCGTCGTAAAGAAGCCCGTTCGTTCTCAGGTTGCTCAAGCCAGCAACGAGCAGCCAGCGGCTTCGAAATCTGGCGAATTAAAGTTGCCGGCGGACAAGATGACGCGGGCTAAGGAATTGATGCAACAAGCTCGCCGAGACATCGCGGGGGGTGACTTCGAGGCAGCGCGTGAGAAGGCCGAGGACGCTCAGGAACTTGAGGTCACCTTCAACGTCTTCGATGAAACCCCAGAACAGATTCTGGCCGAGATCGAGCGAGCGGAAAACAATGCCGGCAAATCCAAGCCGCGGACTCGAAACATCGCGAAGTCATCCCAGCCGACCTCCGACGAAGACTCACCGTTCGCGACCGATGCTGCAGAATTGACGAATGGCGAATTGCCTCCCACCGCTAATGACCATCAACTGGCACGACAACTGTTGGCTCAAGCTCAGGCCGCAATGACCCAAGGGAATTTAGAACAAGCTCGCACGCTGGCTTTGCAGGCTCAAGAGTTGGGCGGGACTTACGACTTATTTGAACTGCGTCCGGAACATCTCGTGGCCCAGATCGACCGTGCCACGAACAATGTGACGCTCATGAAGAGCGGATCGAAGGGGAAGGCCGCTACCGGTGCGAAAGAGTTGCCGTCCGAAGAGTCGCTCTCGCCGTTCGCGAAGTTGGCTCCAGCGCTCAATGACTCGCCGGTTAAGACATCGGCGGACGACGAGACCGAGGACGAATCTACGGTTGAGGTCCGCAAGCGAGTGATCACCGCGCTACAACAGGCTCGACAAGAAATGCAGTCGGGACGCTTGGACGCAGCTCGGCAAAAGGTCGCCGCGGCGCAAAAATTGAACACGACTTATGGCCTGTGGGACGATCGGCCCGAAACATTGCTGGAAGAGATTAACCGGCTGGCTCAGACACAAGAACCGGAATCGTCCGGCAACTCTGCCCCGAACACGCCACACTCTCGTGCGACGGCTCTGCTGAAATCCGCCCGTGCCGACTTGGCGGCGGGACGTGTGGAAGACGCTCGCAGAAAGGGCGAACAAGCCTCGGCGATGCGTGTGACTTTCAATCTCTTTGACGACCGGCCGGACCTGCTGATGAATGCGATTGAGCGGGCCTCGCAAAGCGTCGCCGACCGTTCATTGCCGCCCGATGAGGAAGCCGATCCCCCGTCGATGCGAAACTCGTCGGATCCGCGACCCTTCGCGAATGTGAAGTCGAAAGCGATGCCGTCGGAGAACGATGCAGATCTTCAATCGGTTCCGCTTGCCGAAGAGGTTGTCGAGGATCCGGCTGTTGCGGCCATCCATCCGGAAGGCCCATCGGCCGAACAACTCTTCCGCGAGGGACAAATTCATCTCAACACCGGCAACAAGGCCGCCGCTTATCAAGCGTTTTTGAAGGCATATCGGTCGGGCCAGCGGTTAGATGCTCGCCGTGGTCAGCAGTTGCAAGACTATTTGCGAGAACTGAAGCCGCGCCGCACGGCCATCCAATTGACCAGCGGTGACGATAACCCGCGCCTGCCGGTCGACGAAGCCACCGAAGGTTCGGCCGAGCCGGGAACGCTCGATCCGCAACGCCCGATCGACATGGCGGCCGAACGACGAAAAGTGCAGGTAGATCGTTTGCGAAACGAAGTGCTCAATTCCATTTTCCGCGCCGACCGGTTGCGTGAAAAAGAACCGGCCAAAGCGATTGAAATTCTCGACCAGGCGATGGCCAATATCGAAAGTGCGGCTCTCGATAAGCAGGCGACGGCTTCGCTGATGTCGTCACTGCGGAAGACACGCATCGAGATCGAGAGCTTCCAAAAGCAGATGCAGCCGAACATCGTTCAGCAGAAGCAGAACAGCGAGGTCAAGCAGGCCATCAAGAGGGATATGGACACTAAGGTCCGCGTCGAGCGAGAGTACGCCAACTTGGTTAAGCAGTTCAACGAACTGATGGACCAGCGGCGGTTCGCCGAGGCGGAGGTGATCGCCAAGCAAGCCCGAGACCTCGATCCAGACAATCCGGTCTCTCAAACACTGGAATGGAAGTCCAAGTTTGCGCGCCGGCAAAACAGCATCGACCGGATCAAGAGCGAAAAGGAAGAAGGCTTTGTGATGGCCCTGGAGTCCGTCGAAGAAGGTGCCATTCCGTTTGATGACCGTGATCCACTCCGCCTCGGCAAAGATTGGGCGGCAATTCAAAAGCGTAAGGACAAGTACGGTACCGACAACAAAATTCGTACCCCGGAAGAGCAGCGGATCGAAAGCAGCTTGAAGCGGCAGATCACGTTGCACTTCGAGAACGCCCCGCTCAAACAGGTTGCCGAACATATCGCCACGGTCGCGGACATCAACGTGATTCTGGACAACGCGGGACTGGAAGATGAAAGCCTGAGTCTCTCCACGCCTGTGTCGATCAATGTCGACGGCATTCAATTAAAGAACGCCCTGATGCTGGTTCTGGAACCGTTGAATCTAGGCTACACGATCAAGAACGAGGTCTTGAAAATCACCAGCGAGCAACGCCTGCAAGGACAGTTGATGCCGATCACATATTCGGTCGCGGACTTGGTCGTTCCGATTCAACCCACTGCGGCTCCCTCGCCGTTCGCTGGCATGAGCGGCGCGGTCGGCGCGGGACTCGATTCGGGTGCGCAGTTCGCCACGGGGGGCTCGCAAGGCCCGCAAGGTGGTCAATTCCAAGTGGCGGGAACACCGTCCGCGGGTGCCCCCTGGCTGGCCAGTGCGAATCCGCAGTGGCAGAAGAAAGATGCAAACCGAGGTCATGACTTCAGCGAGCTGATCGATTTGATCACGACGACCTGTGAACCCAGTTCCTGGCAGGAAGTTGGTGGCGGCGGCCAGTGCAAAGGAAACGACTCCACCTTGAGCTTGGTCATTCGCCAAACCCAAAAAGTGCATGACGAAATTCGCGACCTGCTGGAACAACTTCGCCGCTTGCAAGACCTGCAAGTGACGATCGAAGTCCGGTTCATCTCAGTGTCTGATACGTTCTTTGAACGCATCGGAATCGACTTCGACTTTGACGTCCAAGACAGCCTTGGCGGACCGTCCCTGATTAGTGGCGGCGGTGGGCAAGGGGGCGGTCAAGGGGGCGGAGGTGGTGGTGGTCAGGCTGGTGGCGGCTTGCGCCCGGCGCCACCGTTCGGTTCGATTCTCTCAGGTGGCGGTGGCCAAGCGGGACAAGCAGGACAGGCGGGCCAAGCAGGACAAGCAGGCCAGGCCGGGGCCACCACCAACACATTCACGCCAGGTCCACCTCGTGAGTTCACCGATCGCGATAGTTATAAAAAGGGAGGCGTGATCTTGGGACTTGGTCCCAACCAATCATTCACGTCGGATCAGGACATCGCATTCCGCCAAGGCTCGTTCTCGCTCGGTGTTCCAGACTTTGGCCGCTTCGATGCCAATGCCGGCTTGAATGTCGGTTTCGCGATCCTCAGTGATATTGAAACGTTCTTCTTCATCAATGCGGCTCAGGGTGATCGCCGAGCCAACATCATGAGTGCGCCGAAAGTGACGTTGTTCAATGGTCAACAAGCATTCGTCTTTGATGGTCAATCGCGTCCGTTCGTCACCAGTCTGATCCCGGTCGTCGGTGCATTCGCCGTCGGCTATCAACCTCAGCTAACTGTCGTTCAGGACGGAGTGGGCATGTCGGTTACGGCCGTGATTTCGGCGGATCGCCGGTATGTGCGACTCTCCGTCACACCAATCATCTCGCAGATCGTGGACATCGTCGCCTTCTCATTCGTGTCCGCTGGCGGCGGCCAACGTGGTCAGGGTGGTGGCGGACAAGGCGGACAAGGCGGTCAAGGCGGTCAAGGCCAAGGTGGCGTCGGTGGAATCGGTGGCGGACCCGGGATGGAGAGTGGCGGCATGTACAATCACGGCCTCTTCGGCCGGGCGATGGGAAGTCGCGACGATACGGCCGACTTGGCTCAGTCCGGCTTCGGTGGTATTGGCGGCCAAGGTGGCGGCCAAGGCGGTGGCCAAGGCGGGCAAGGTGGCGGTGGCCAAGGTGGTCAGGGGGGGCAAGGAATTCAGGCGGCGGGTGCGGGCGAAGTCAGCGTGCAATTGCCGGTCGTTGCTTCGACACAAGTCGGTACCGTGGTCAGCGTGCCTGATGGCGGCACAGTACTGCTCGGTGGAGTCAAACGACTTCGTGAAAGCCGAAACATGGCTGGCGTGCCGATCCTGAACAAGATTCCGTTTATCAGCCGACTGTTCAAGAACTCCGGCGTCGGTCGCGAAACCAGCAGCCTGATGCTGATGGTCACTCCCCGCATCGTGATTCTGGAAGAAGAAGAGGCCCTGCTGGGGATTCCCAATTAATTGACTGCGACTTCTGTTGATTGCGAACCGTGGTCAGAGAATTCGCAGCCAGACAACATCGTTCAGGATCCAGGGGCCGTCGCGGATTGCAGGAATTCGCGGCGCCCCTTTTTGTTTTTGTGAAGGCCGGATAGTCGGTGCTGACTCGGCAACGCAAACGATTGAAATGTTTGCGTGGAGCGAAGACTTGTCAGCCACGGATGAAACTTGGCCCGGCGTAGCCGCAACCAAAAAGATTCTGGCTACGGATGAAACACGGATGAGAAAACAAAACCGCAATTCCGTTTCATCCGCAGTCCGGCTTTGCCATCCGCAGGAGTCTTGGCTTTGCCATCCGCAGGAGTCTTCTGGGCAGACTTCCTGCGGATGGCAAAGCCGGACTGCGGATGAAAAACAGCAATGACATTGAACTTCAACAATCAATTCTCCCCGGAGCGCAACCCAAGGCAGACCTTGGCGATGGCGCTTTCGGTATCCAAAATCTTCTCACAAAAACAAGATTCTCAACGTTTGCAGTACAG
>JAYVSP010000340.1:0-5038 GCA_043775215.1 Planctomyces sp.
CGACGTACCCACGCGCCGTATGTCGCAAAATCTCAAAACGCAGGCTGTCCCCACGCACATCGATCAGCCAATACTCGCGGATGCCAGCCCGCCAGTACAAATCACGCTGAATTTCGTTGTCCTTGACGACCGAGCTCTGGCTGACAACTTCCACCACCAAATCCGGCGAGCCTTCCAACTCCACCAATCCTTCCCGCGCACCTTCGACTTCACGCACTCGGTCCTCATCAAACGAGGCCAGGTTGACGAAAACGCCATCTGGATTGGCGGAGAGTTCGGCGCCCACATGTGTCAAATGCACGCCATCGGAAAAGTAATGACCGGATTGATCAGATTTGGCAATTTGAGCCAGCACGCGAGTGATTTCTGTCTTCATTTGATTGTGCGAATAGAGTTGCTCACGGCTCATGTCGACGTAGACCTCTCCGTTGAGGAAGCTGATCCGTCCTGTTTCGGGAAACTCGTCGGAATGAAACCAGCGGCGGAAGGAAGCATGGTCACGCACCCAACTCGGAACGCGCACCGAACCTTCGTCGCCAAACAATTGTAGCCCCGTTGTCGGCTCTCGCGATTTTTTCGCGGACAGCACGAGAGCGCTGGGCCGGCGCACGTTGCCTCGGTGCGATGGATTTCGGCGATTCATCACTGCTTGTGCCATGAGCGGCCTCTCGATCATTCGCGAACCTGTAACTCAAAATCCGGCTGGCCCAGTTGATTCTTGGTTGCGACCAGTCGAAACGATTTTCCAAACACCGCCGACTTCGTCCAGCCACCCACTTTGCGAACCGGTGAATATCCGCGGCGACCGTGCTTCAGGATTTGAAAGTCGCGCCGTTCGCCACGCGCATCCACCAGCCAATACTCGCGGATGCCGGCCTTCCAGTATGCGTCGCGAAGCAATTCGTAATCCTTTTTCACGGAACTGTCGCTCACCACTTCCAGCACCATGTCGGGCGAGCCTTCGAGTTCAATGAAGCCTTGCTCGGCCCCTTCGATGAGTCGAACCGATCCCGTCTCAAAGCTCGCGTTGGTGACGAACGTGCCATCGGGATTGTTTGAGACTTCCGCGTCCAAGTTGCTGATCAACAGACCGTCGCCAAAGAATTGGCCATTTCGTTTGCGCTTTGATAAATTTGCGAGAACACGTGCGAATTCAGTCTTCAAGGCAACGTGTGAATAAATTTGTTCGCGACTCATGTCGAAGATCACCTCGCCGTTGACGAAACAAACTCGCCCCTCCTCCGGAAATTCGGAAGAGTGAAACCAGCGGCGAAATGAGTCGTGATCGATCACCCAGCCGGGAATGCAAACGGTCACGCCATCCACGACAAGCTGATGCGAAGCCGGCGGCTTCAGGGCCGGCCGCGGCGACGACGGGGAGCTTGCGGGCATGACGACCGGACGTGGGCCGCGTTCGTTCCCGCCACGAGCAGCCGTTCGCCGAACCATCGCAACAGACATGACATATCTCCTAAAAGATCAACGTAGCCGTCACCGCTCCGTGTGACGAGCCGAATGCGCGATCGACATCGTTTGGTCATTCCACTCATCACTCGGAGCGGTGATGGCGACATTGCGGCGCAGCTTCGCCGAATCTGTATCGCAAATCTCACCCATTTGACAGTTTCGCGCAAGGCTGGATACCTTCACGAGCTTTTTGCCGACCGGAAAACTCGGCTACGGAACAAACTCACACAACAACTTTCAAGGCGGCTGGCGGTGATCCACGGTCGCGCGCTTTCTTATCTTTCACCTCGGAGACGTCACTCATGAGTTTAGCCAGCACAGAGGCCGCGGGAGCAGAAGCGCCCGGCAACAAGGACCAAGTCCTGTTTTGGGGCTGCTTCATCGCGCTGATCACGACGGCGTTCGGATTCATCGCGCGGATGTTCCTGATCGGAACGTGGGAGAAGGAATTCGGCTTGGACCCGGCTCAATCAGGTCGCTTGGCCGGCATTGGCATCTGGCCGTTCGCCGTGAGCATTATCGGCTTCAGTCTGGTCATCGACCGCATCGGCTACAAAGTGGCGATGGTGCTGGCATTCCTGGGGCACATGATCTGGGCCGTGATGGGGATCAGCGCGTATTACATCTCGCAGAGCGGCAACAAGGATGCGGCGTTTCAACTGCTGTATTGGGGCAGTTTGATTCTGGCGTTGGCGAACGGAACGGTGGAGTCGTTTATCAATCCGGTTGTGGCCACGATGTTCAGCAAAGAGAAAACGAAGTGGTTGAACATTCTGCATGCCGGTTGGCCCGGCGGGCTGGTGGTCGCGGGGATCTTGACGATCTTCCTGGATCACCTGCCGTGGGGCGTGAAGGTGGGACTGCTAGCTGGCCCGGCGGTGATTTACTTCATCATGCTGATCCCGTTGAAGTTTCCGGTTCAAGAACGTGAATCCGCCGGCGTGTCGTACCGCGACATGTTGGCCGAGTTCGGCACGTTGGGCGCGTTGATCGTCGGGTTTCTCGTCTCTTTGCAATTGATCGACTTCTTCGCGGTTGGCGGACAGACCGACCCGACTCTCAAGGCAGTTTTCATCGCGGTGGGTGTCGCCATCGTGGTCGGCTTTGGAGCGTACACGAAGGCGCTCGGCCGCATTTTGATGTTCGTGCTGGTGTTGATCATGATGCCGTTGGCCACCACCGAAATCGGGACTGACGGCTGGATCACCAAGATCATGGATGGGGTGGCCGAAGGAAAATTTCATGCGGGTTGGATTCTCGTTTATACCTCTGGCATCATGATGGTGCTGCGTTTCTTCGCGGGTCCGATTGTGCATAGCCTGTCGCCGCTGGGCCTGCTGGCGGTCAGTGCCCTGACCGCGATCATCGGCTTGCTGACGCTGTCGAGCAGTGCGGGCGCGATGATCTTCATTGCCGCCACTCTGTATGGCTTCGGCAAGACGTTCTTCTGGCCAACGATGCTGGGAGTCGTTTCGGAGCAGATGCCCAAGGGAGGCGCGTTGACCTTGAACGCGATCAGCGGCATTGGAATGTTGGCGGTTGGCACACTGGGCTTTCCGTACATCGGCACACTACAAGCCGACAAGCAAATCGCGGCGGTCGTCGCCAGCGATGCGGCCAAGCAAGTCCCCGGCCTCGTCAAGGATGGTCAGTTGACGACGGTTGAACCCAAGAAGATCTATGAGATCATCGACTACAAAGCCATCAACGAGAAGGAACTCGCCGCCGCCATCAAGTCCGCTCCGGAAGACAAGCAGAAGGAAATTGAGACGCAGCTCAAGTCGGCGATGGACAAGAGCAATCAAGGCGCTCTGGCCAACATGGCCATCTTCCCCGGAATCATGTTGGTCGGATACCTAGCATTGATCCTCTACTTCAAGAGTAAAGGCGGCTACAAGGCGGAGATTCTGGTCGGTCACGCCGCGAAAGACGACGAGTATACCGGAGGAGTTGTCGGCGCGGTCGAATGATTCGCTAGCGCGGCATCATTCAATCTGCGTCAATTCTCAAGCCAGCGAGGTTGCTGTCGTGGGGCAGGTTTTCGCCTGCCCCACGAGTTTGCTTGTTCGGAGATTAATTCGCTTCGGCGTTATCTTTCGGTATCTCGATTGCCGCGTCCCGCGCAGGCTTTTCGTCTGGTTCGACATCAGGGACGACCGGTGAACGTTCTGGGTAACGGTGATAGTGTGCGAACTCGGCACCTTGCTCGCGCAGGCAAATGATCAAGCCGGAGGGCGTGGCCAAGTAGAGCCGATCGGTGCGTTCGTTCTCGAGCCGCACGCTGAACTGTCTGAGCGGCAATGTGCCGAGCGGTCGTCCATCGGCGCGATTCAGGATCACCACGTTGCCCGTCGGGTCCGTTCCGAATAGTCGCGATTTGGTCGCAGCGAGAAAGTTCGTGATCCCCGGGCTCGACCATTTCACCGCGCCTCGGGCGAGCGTCAGATTAAAGATACCGCCACGGTCGGGCATGATATAAATGTCCTCACCGATCACTCGTGGAGCCTTACGCAGCGGGAAGCCGGAGGCAAACTCCCATCGCACAATCCCGTTCTCGCGATTCAAGCAGTAGACGTAAAAGTCTTCCGAGGCGAGGATCAGCGAAGTATCGGTCGTGGCAAAGGGAGCGGTGATTGGAGCGTTCGTTTCGAACTGCCACGTCAGCTTGCGCTCCGTCGTACTGACGGCATACAGCGAACCATCCATGCTGGCGAAGTTCACCAAGCGGCCGGTCGAGTAGGCCGGAGACGTAATCTCTTTGCCTGTCTTGTAGCGCCAGCGCATGGCTTGGAACGACCAACTCGGCAGCAAATTGTCGCGGTGCAGTTTGTTGATCTTCTTCAGCTCGAACGAGTACACGCTGCCGTCAAGCGATCCGATGTAGATGTGATCGTCATCGGCCGACGGTCCGACCGACGGCATCGTGGGGAGTTTCAATTCCCAGATTACTCGGCCGCCGAACCGTTCGATGCAGTACAGCGTCATCCCGTTGACCGTCAGGAAGTGCCGATCGTTCGAGACACCCGGAAAGGACGGCTCGTCCCGATTGCCCAATTGGACGGCCCACAGTTGCTTGCCGCTGTCGGCATCGAATGCGGTAACCACGCCGTTGCTACCCTGGAGGTAAACGTTTTCTTCGTCGACGACCAGGAACTTCACTTTGTCCCGTTTAGGGTTCAGCGTTGCCTGACTCCACCATGCTCGTTCCAGACCATAGCGGCTCAGCAGTCGCGTAGTCGGCAGTTCAGCCGTCACGGAACTGGACGCGGACTGAGCCTGCACGGGGAGTGATCCAGCGATCAGCGCCGCACCGCAAGCCAAGCAAGAGAAGAAGACGTTTCGGAAGGCTGTCATGATGAATGTGCCTTGTTCATGTACTCAGCGAGCGGGGAACTGACCCGTAGCGCAGGCGGCTCGCCTGTGGATTCCACGGAAATTCCAGCAGGTGAGCCGTCTGCTCTACATCGTTAATGCCGAAGGCGTTGTTTTTCAGGCAAGAAATCCCAAGCACCAAAGAATTCAAAAAATGCTGCGGGCAACTTTGCAATCGAAGCGGCCACAGACATTTTGA
>JAYVSP010000341.1:0-10051 GCA_043775215.1 Planctomyces sp.
CGCTAGCGTCCGGTTCGGAATGTCGATTGACTCATGAACCGGACGCTAGCGCGTTCCGGCTGATCGGAAAAACCTCATTCTTCCCCGCGTGAAGAATAACCGCACGTCACAGGCATGCGGGGCGGTTCGAGGTAGATGGCCGATCTTCGCTTGACCGCCTGCCTGCAGCATGCGGTAAGACAATTTCGGCACGGAGAATATTTATGCCCGACAACCTGGAACGATACACGCGACAGATGCGATTTGCGCCTTTGGGCGAAGAGGGGCAACGGCGGCTGTTGGCCAGTCGTGTTTTGTTGGTCGGCTGCGGAGCGCTTGGAACAGTCTTGGCCGAGACATTGACTCGAGCTGGAGTCGGGGCTTTGCGGATTGTCGATCGGGACTTCGTCGAGATCACTAACTTACAACGACAAGTGTTGTTCGATGAAGACGACGTCGCGGCACAATTGCCGAAGGCTGTTGCGGCGGCTGACAAATTGAGACGAATCAATCGTGATGTGACCGTGGAGCCGATCGTCGCAGACGTCGATTGCCGCAACGTGCGCGAATTGGCTCGCGACGTGGATCTGATTTTGGATGGCACCGACAATTTCGAGACGCGGTTCTTGGTCAACGACTTGTCGTTGGAGACGGGCATTCCGTGGGTCTACGGCGGATGCATTGGTAGTCACGGGCAAGTGATGGCCGTGTTGCCGGGGAAGACAGCCTGTCTGCGGTGTGTCATCGAATCACCCCCAGAACCGGGGACCAGCGAGACCTGCGAGACAGCGGGTATTCTGGGACCAACCGTCAACGTCATCGCCTCGTGGCAGGCCATTCTGTCGCTGAAGATTTTGGCAGGCCGAATTGAAGACGTGCCGCGGGTGCTCACGGTTATCGACTTGTGGGATCACACGTTTCGAACGTTGGATGTCAGCGGCCTGCGCGAAAACGGGGATTGTCCGGCATGTCATCGCGGGGAGCGATTGTGGTTGTCGGGGCAATGCGGTTCGCGGTCCACCGTGTTGTGCGGACGCAACGCAGTGCAGGTTGTTCCCAGTTCGCCGGTGAATCTGTCGCTCGATGAACTGGCTGAGAAGTGGTCTGGCCACGGGACGATTACTCGCAATCCGTATTTGGCTCGGCTGACGTTGAAGGGCGGAGAATTTGAGCTGACGGTGTTCCGCGATGGGCGTGCGATTGTGCGAGGAACCTCGGAAATTGCGACCGCACGCGTTTTATATGCGCGGTACATTGGAGGATGAACTCTGAAGATTGATCGCGGGCCATTAATCACTGATCAATCTCAGCCCGTCCGACTCCGGCGATCAGGGAACGTGCTCCGTCCCTGCGGAAGTCCCCACTCGTGACGATTATGCGGCCTTTGCGGAAAGCGCCCTTTTCTCCGCCCTTTCGGGATGCACAATCGCCGCCGCGTCCATCGTTCCGAATAGAGCAGTGATCGGACTATGCCGGACTCTCGCGTCCAGACTGAAGGTACGTTTCATGCGGTTTGCATTCTGGTTGTGGGGGTATGGATCGAAATTGCGTGCGCGCCCAAGTCGGGCTCAAGCATGTGGACGAAGAGATTCGGCGTCGGCGCTGATTGAAACGCTGGAACCGCGTGCCTTGCTGGCCGCTACAATCGTGTACAACAGCTTGACGCGCGAAGTTTTGGTGACCGGTACATCTTCCGCAGACGTTGCGACCGTCAGCCCAATGAGTTCGATTTGGACCAAAGTGAGTGTGGTCTCCTCGGGTGCGGTGGTTGAGCAGACTTTCGCTACCACCGCAATGAGCCAAATAACGTTCAATGGCGGTACGGGGAATGACAGTCTGACTAACCTCACTGCGGTTCCCACCAGCATGAGCGGCGGTGATGGCAACGACACGTTGTTGGGCGGGATGGGCAACGACACGTTCGTGGGCGATGGAGGGGACGATTCCGTCAGTGGCGGAGAAGGCGATGATCTGCTGCTGGGATCACCGGGCAACGATGTCTTTGATGGCGGACAGGGCAACGACATGCTTTCGGTTTCGGCCGATGCGGACTTCACTCTGACGGATACATCTCTGACCGGCCAAGGAAACGACACGCTCGCCGACATCGAGACAGTGAAACTGACGGGCGGCGCATCGGCAAACACGATCAACGCATCAACCGCCACCCTGTCGTTGATCGCGTACGGACTCGGAGGCAATGACTCGATTCAAGGGGGCCTCGGCAACGATCTGATTGACGGCGGCGACGGCGCGGACACGCTGAATGGTTTCGGTGCCAATGACACTGTTCTCGGCGGAGCGGGCAACGACTGGGTGATGGGGGGCAGCGGCACCGACTCGTGCGATGGCGGTACTGGCGATGATAAAGTCGAGGGACTTGGCGGCAGCGGTGACACGCTGCGCGGTGGTCTGGGCAACGATACACTTGATGGGGGAGTTGGCACGGGCGACCTCATTTCGGAAGTGGGCGATGTCAACTTCACGCTCACGCCGAATCAACTGACCGGGCTGGGAACGGACACGCTGCTGAATCTGGAAGCGGCGCAGCTCACTGGCGGAGCATTGGGCAATCGGATTGACGTGTCAGCATTCGGATTCCCGACAACGCTGACAGGCGCCGGTGGAAATGACACACTCATCGGCGGTGAAGCCATTGATGTGCTGTTGGAATCCGGCAATGTCAACTTTCAATTGACCGATTCGCAACTGACAGGACTGGGGATCGATCTACTGATAAGTATTGATCTAATGTCTCTGACCGGTGGAGTGGGCGCGAATTTGATCGACGCGCGAGCGACCACGAAGCCGGTCTCGCTCAGCGGCGGCGATGGCAACGATACGCTGATCGGCGGCTCTGTTGCAGATCGCCTCGACGGTGGCACGGGCAATGATCGCATCACTGGCAATCAGGGGCCGAACACACTCATCGGCGGAGATGGCGTTGATCGGCTTGTCGAGACGGCAGATGCCAGTTTCGTGTTGAGCAATGCCTCGCTGATCGGCTTACAGACGGAAACGCTCTTCACCATTGAAGAGGCGGACCTGACGGGCGGGGTGTCGGCGAACGTGCTTTCGGTGACAAGCACCTTCACCGGGCCGGTCACGCTCAACGGTGGCGACGGCAACGACACTTTGACCGGTACATCGCTGAACGATTCGCTCAACGGTGGCAACGGCGATGACTTGCTCAATGGCGTCGGTGGCAATGACACTCTGGATGGCGGTGCCGGCCAGGACAACGTCTTCGGCGGATTGGGCAACGATTCGATTCTGGGGTCCGCCGGAATGGACTGGCTCCGCGGTGAAGATGGCAATGACACGATTCGGGGAGGCGACGATAATGACTTGATTCAAGGCCAGAATGGCAACGATTCGCTCGACGGCGGAAACGGTGCCGACATCCTTCAGGGCGGATTCGGCAATGACATTGCGTTGGGCGGGGCGGGACGCGATTTCGTCATCGGGGGTTACGGCAACGACTCGATCAACGGTGGCAGCGACGATGACCTCATGCTGGGCGCGACGACAAAATACGACGCCGATCCGGCCGCGTTGGCTCAAATTCTTTCCGACTGGAACGGCCTGGGAACGTATGCCAGCCGAGTGGCTCAGGTGACCAACACGGCGTATGCCTACTTCCTGAAATCGCTCACGCAGATCAGCGATAATGCCTCGGTGTACGACGATTATTCCCGCGACACGCAGGCCGGGGGATTGGGCAACGACTTCTTCCTCCGGCCCGGTAATCCCACTTCGGCGACAATCGATTACTTGCCGGATCGCGTCTCCACCGAAACGATCAACGTGTCGGTCTTCGGCACCGAGTCTGCCGGCTACTTCCCCTCGAACATGACCAAGCCGGGATATCTCGCCACACTGAACGATCCGATGTTCGGCACTCCGATCACGCGCATCACCGGCGATCCCGGAACACCGCTGACGATCAACGTCAACATAGGTGGCACGGCCACAATCGCCTGGAGTGGCGCAGTCCGCACCCGCTACGTCACCGATTCAACTTGGAACATCGACGGCTCGTTGCTGATGTTGCGGAGTTACGATCCCGGTCTGCCCTATCACATCGTATTGAATGGCTCAACGTACCAGCCGCTGTTCTTGGCCGAAATCCCATCCTCCAATTTCCGCTGGAGCCAGAACCCGGCCAGCCCAACGATCCAGTATGCGTTTCCGCAGCAGAATGTGCTCGACGCCGATGAAGGCACGGTGTCTGAATTGCCAGCGCCCGGAGTGGATGACGACAAGATCCTGCGATACGACGTCACCACCGGTCAGGTGCTCAATACGATGACGCTTCCGTTCAATAAACTGTTCTCTCCCAAGACCACGATCGCGTTCGTCAACGGCCACGAGTACGCCGCGATGTACGGCGTCGACAAATCAAATCCCAGTGCCTCGGCAATCACACTTTACGTCGTGCAATTGGATGCTCCAACGGGACAAAACCCGATCGTCGCGTCGATGCTGCTGACCACTCCGGACAGCGGAACGCCCGAAGCAGCGTTTGCAACCGCGCTGGACTTCAGCAACTTGTGGTTCTCGCCCGACGGACAACATGCATTGGCGTTGTACAACGGCACGACGGCCAACACTCGTTCGTGGCGGTTGCTGGATGTGAATTACGGCAGCGGGACGATCGCACCCCATGCGATTCCGAATCTGACGGCGGATGATTCGTTCCAGGTCAATGGCGATCCGGCGAAAGGCCATATGCCCGTGAACTGGTCGCACCCGGTCTTCGCGCTGGGACCGAACGGCAGCGACGTTTATCTCGTCGGCGTGAGCGGTTCATTCAACGGTCGCAGCTTCCCGCAGAACGAGATTGCAACAGCCAACGGCTCTGTCGGCAGCGTGCTGGCCTTCAACGTCACGACCAATACCTTCAAGTCACTCTCGAACCCAAGCAACGAAAACTTGGCCACTCACATCACGGCAACCAACACGCAGCATCCCGGCTATGTCTTCGTCAGTTATTGGAACAGCAACTCATACGGTTCGAAATACAAAGGCGAACTCGTGGCGATCAACCTGGACACCCCATTTGGCGTTAATGGCACGATCGAACTGGCTCATCACCGCACGAACATCGCCAACAAAAACTACTACGGCAACACGCTGCCGACTGTCTCGCCCGATGGCAAGAAGCTGATCTTCAGCAGCACCTGGGGATCGCAACAAGGTTATGTCCAGACATTCGTGCTGAATCTGGTGGGCAAGGTTCCATAACGCGTGCGTTCCGTGTATTTCAGTCCAAAAGCTTCTGGTCACAAAAGCATGCGGGGACCGCGCGGTGAAGAGTTGCCAGCCATGCCTCTACCGCAGCTCGTTCTTCAGTATTCACATCGCTGTCGTTTTCGATTCGAGCCCGCTCGGCAATCCAAATGGCCGATACCAGATTCATTTGATCGGACGGCATTCCCTCAATCAGAGGCTGCCCCGCCACAGCGGCACGGAGGGTCTCGGCCGCAGTCTCCAGCAGCCCGTTTCGAAAGTCTGCATCGTTAGCATTGGGATGGTTCCAATAACGAAGCATCAGCTCAACTAAGAGTTCAGACTCGTAAAGGCCCGTGAAGTTCAATGAGGTTTTCGCGATACTCTTAGCCATGACGGACGTCTCCAATCAGCTCACCTCTGCACGTTGAACAGCGGATTGCGGCTCCGAATCAACTCTGCCTCCAGCGCCTTTCGATGGGCTGTCGGCGTCTTGCCCGGCAGGACATGTATCTCCAACAAAGCAGTTGCGGTCCCATGTTCCCACAGCCAACGAGCTAATCCGCGATTGTCTGAATGGTCCAAATGCTTTTTGAGACGGCTGCGCAGGTTCGTCGTTTCTCCAACATAGAGTGTTTTGGGCGGATCATAGAACACGTACAACCCTTGGTTTGTTGGAAATGTTGCGTGAGATAACCCATCGACGCGAAACGAAATCACGGTCTCGGACCGAATGATGCGGCCCAAGATTTCTGGTGATAGCTTCTTCGCTTTGCGAAGGTTAAGTGCCGCCCAGCGGTACTGGAGTGGACTGAATCCGGGTGCGATCTCCATCGCCAATTCATCAAGCTGGCGACAAAGCAGGGGATCACACAAGATGGCATCGAGTGCATGTCCATCACGCCGTTGAAGGACGCGGGCGGCAATCTCAGCAGCGAATCGGTAGTCCTCTTCGTTTAGAAAGGACGTCGTCTCCGTTCGTCGCGATCGTGGAAGGTGTCCTTGCTTCCGAATGTTGAGAAGTTGGCGATTCAGTTTGACTGCGGATTCTTTCAGTCCCGCGTCGTGACACGCGAGGATGAACCGTTCGTTGAGATCCGGATCGACCACGACACGGTCAGCCGAGAATTCGCCGCGAATGGAGCAAAAACACTGAATGATCGTCTCTTTTTTGGACGTCATACATTGGCCTACCTAACCCGCACTTCGCACCACGTCTTGCGAGAAATGCGGACTAAGACCCAGGGAATTGAGTCGCGGATGGGACTGTTGAATCAGATGACATTGATAGGCGACTAACCAACGTGCCAATTGGGCACCCCGGCTCATGAGATCCATGCTCGGCAATTGCTGATATGGAATCACCCGAATGGTTAAGCCCTCACCAAAAGCCGCCCAACCTTCACTATCGCCCGAAAACTGTTGGCTCAACACGCTTCCCAAATTGAGGGCCTCGCCGATGTACAACGGTGTTTGATTCCGAACGCGAACCTCATAGAGCCCCGCTTGCCCAGACAGGGAATCGAATTGACTGAATGCCCTGAGTTTCCGATGAGGAACCTCCAACAGTCGGGAGCGTGTCACCGCGAACTTGGCTTCCTTCCGAAGCTTGAGGGCTCCCCATCGATACTGCAGCGGCGCATATCCAGGCGCGAACTGTTGTGCGATTTTATCAAACAGAAGAGCCAGAGATGGGTTACAGAAGATGTCGTCCAAGCTCTCGCCTGAGAGATCGAACACTTTCCTCCAAGCGATTTCGCTCGCGAACAGATATTCGTCCGCTTCCTCCCAGTTCAAACTCGTCCGCTCAATCGTCTTGATGCTGGAAAGCTTGCCAGCCTTTCGAAGACGCAAGAGATGGCGATTCAAAAAAACAGGGGGCAAGTTCACGCCGAGTTGCTGGCATGACTGGAGATAACAGGCATTCAATTCCGGGTCGGCAATGAGTCGATCCGTTGAGAATCCCGCGGCGCTGCGGCGATATGCTTCGATGACCTCGGCGTCCCAGTTGGGCATCGCTTCGGCGGGCGTTGCCATCTGCGACGCAAGTTTTCCTTTCTTCGTGCCATCCTTCGGAGTGGAAGGCGCACTGACCTTCGGTTCGGAAGCACCGTCGAGCGGATCGCCTGGTTCGACCTTACTCAGGCGGTCCAAACCGCGCGTGATGTATTCGTCGCTGATGTCGAAGGCCAGGAAGTTGCGGCCGAGTTTTTTGGCCACCGCGGACGTTGTCGAGCTGCCGCTGAACGGATCGAGCACTAGTTCGCCCGGATTGGAGCTGACTTTGATGATGCGGCCCAAAAGTTGTTCGGGCATCTGACAGCCGTGGAACCCCTCGCGCTCCTTGAACGTTCCGGCGACACGCGGGAAATACCAAGTGTCTTCGTCGGGGGTCAGGCCATCGACAAGGTCTTGCGGGCGGAGAATCCACGTGTCGTCGGGTATTCGTCCGTTCTTGTCAGCTCGGACGTCGGCATAGGTCGTCTGTCTCGCCGACGGGACGGCAATCTCTTGGCGATTGAACGTGACCTTCTTGGCGTCCTTCACGAAATGAAAGATGTGTGTGTGCGAGCGGCTGAACTTGTATTTGCAGTTCACTCCGAACGTGTAGTACCAGATGACCCAGCTTCGACAGTGGAAGCCGAGGTCTTGGCTGAGCAGCTTCAATTCGGCGGCGTAATCATCGCCGATTGCCAACCAGAATGTGCCGGCCGGTTTGAGCACGCGGTGGACTCCGGCAATCCACTGGCGCGACCAATCGAGGTACTGCTGCGGAGCCTTCCGATCCTTGTAGACATCATATTTGTAGCCGATGTTGAACGGCGGGTCGGCAAATGCGAGATCGATGCTGCCCTCATCCAGTTGCTGCATGGCCTGGATGCAGTCGAGCCGATGGATCGTGTTGAGGACGAGCATGTAGAGACCTCCGTGTGCGAGAAAACTAACGGGCGGATGCGTCCGAAAAAACAGTCCGCTGTGGGTGAAGGATCGTAACCGCCCACGCACGCACTCTCAACTTGCCGTTGACGTTGACGGAGAACAAGCCACGTCACTCGCGACGCGGAATTGGACGGCTATAATCACTCTCCGTCTCCAAATATCTGCCAACTTCTCGAATCTGCCTGCCGAGTCGTCTCATGCAAATTGTCCAGTACGGTCATCTTGCTCTGCGCTGGAAATCGAAGCCCGTGCAAGCCATCACCGACGAACTTCGCGACGTCGTGCGGCAAATGTTTGAACTGATGTATTCGGCCAAGGGTGTCGGATTGGCGGCCAATCAGGTGGCACTGCCGTATCGTCTGTTTGTGGTCAATGTTACGGCCGATCCCGAACAGAAAGAGGAAGAGTTCGTCTTTCTCAACCCGCGCATTCGACGCCGCAAGGGAAGTACCTCTGGCGAGGAAGGGTGCCTCAGCCTGCCCAACTTGTATGCGAACATTGAGCGGGCCGAGGAGATTGTCGTCGAGGCGTATGACCTCCAGGGCGAATGTTTCGAGATGGACTTGGATGAATTGCCGGCTCGGGTGGTGCAGCATGAGACCGATCATCTCGACGGCGTGTTGTTCGTCGATCGGCTCAATCCAGACGAGCGGCTGAAGCTCGAACCGAAGTTGTTGGCGTTCGAGTCGGATTTCCGCAAGCGACAAGTGCTCGGTGAGTTCGCTCCGGATGACGAAATCAAACGACACTTGAAATCACTGGAACAAGCCCTGCGTTCGTAATGGAATTGGCTCAATTGATTGTTGGCTATTGGTCGTTGGTCATTGATCATTGGCCAAAGCGAATGACCAATGACCAATGACCAATGACCAATGACCAATGACCAATGACCAATGACCAACCTCTTCACACCGCTGCGGATTGCCATGTTGGGAACGGGGTCGTTCGCGGTACCGACGTTTCAGGGATTGCTCGATTCGGCTCATACGGTTGTCGGCTTGGTGACGCAGCCGGACAAGACCGGTGCGGGGCATCATCAACATCGCAATCCGCTCAAGGAGTTGGCGGTCGCTCGCGAGCTGCCGGTGTTCCAGCCGGAGAAGGCCAGTGTGCCCGAGTCTTTGGAGGTGCTCGCCAGTTGGCGGGCGGATTTGTACGTCGTCGCGGCGTATGGGCAGATCCTGTCGAGCAAACTGCTGAATACGCCTCGGCTGGGGGCGATCAACGTGCATGCGTCGATCCTGCCAAAATACCGCGGCGCGTCGCCGATTCAACATGCGGTATGGCACGGCGAGTCCGAAACAGGCATCTCGATTTTTCAGATCGTCCGTGAGCTCGACGCCGGTGCGATTCTGGAGATCGAACGGACGCCGATCGGGCCGCAAGAGACGTCTGGCGAATTGGAAGAACGCCTATCGCATTTGGCGGTCCCCGTTCTGCTGCGAGTGGTCGATGAACTGGCGGCTGGAACCGCCACACCCCGTGAGCAAGATCACTCGCAGTCGACGTATGCGCGGCGACTCATCAAGGCGGATGGCCAGATCGACTGGAGTCGCACGGCCGAACAGATCGCTTGCCATGTGCGTGCCATGCAGCCGTGGCCGAAAGCATTTTCGTTCTTGGAGCGTCCGACCGGCTCGCCGTTACGAGTCATCGTGACACGCGTGACGGCCATGGCGGACACCACCGAGTCTGCGGTCGGCACTGTGCTTCCGTCGGCACCGGGGCAGTTGATCGTGAAGGCGGGGCACGACGCGATCTCGATCGAGCAAATTCAGCCCGAAGGCAAACGGGCCATGCCGGTGGCCGAGTTTCTCAAAGGACATCCCCTCCAAAGCGGTCAGACCTTCGGGGGTGCGGCAAATTTGCCTGGCCCACACTAACCCGAAGCGCCAGCGAG
>JAYVSP010000342.1:0-2513 GCA_043775215.1 Planctomyces sp.
CGGCGCATCAATAACTGTCGTAGCCGAAGTCGCCAGACTTCGGATCTGAACTCTGGCGAGTTCAGCTACATCGGACAGTTATTTCTGCGCCGGTCCTAATCGGCGGAAACGGCATATTGATGCGCAATACCTCGGATGAAGTCGGAACACTTTGCCACTCATCCGTGGTAGTGCGAGATTTTTCGATGAGATATATGTCTTGCTTCCATCCGTGTGATCTTCGTATCCGTGTGGGACCGCTTTCCTGAAGTATTTTCAAATGCGATGTTCCACACGGATACGAAGATCACACGGATGGGAACAAGACATCTCACCCGTCACGCCAGCGCCATTCAGCGCATTTGCCCGGCCACATAATTAATCCTTGGGCTACAGCAGCCGGGCGACATCCAACGGTGCGGCCCAGTCTGCGTAGCGGGCCAAGTCACACGTTCGTTTATGCGGTTTGCGTTGCAAGCAGCCGTTGAGCAGATCGCAGATATCGGCGCCGAAATCGGGACGATGCGTGTGGAAGTCCGGGGCTTTCCAGTGCGAGTGAATGTCTCGCAGCTTGATGATGTCACAGACAGGAAACAGCGATTCGCCCGTCAACAGTTTGTAGGCCGTGCAACCTAGCGCAAAGTAATCGGCGGAGGTCGTCAACTCGCACCCATTGAGCTGTTCCGGAGCCATGTAGCGCGGCGTGCCCACCACCTGTCGCTCTGCATCGACATCTGCCGCGCCAGCATGCAGAGGCATCGCCAACCCGAAATCCATGAGCTTGATCTGTCCGTCAAAATTGAGCATCAGATTGACCGGCTTGAGATCACGGTGAATGACCTCGCGTTCGTGGGCGTACTGCAACGCCGTGGCGAGCTGGCCGAATGTCTTGCGGAAGTCGTCTTGGTTCATGGGGCCGTTGAGCCGTACTAACCGTTCCAGAGTGATGCCGTCGCAGTATTCCATGACGATAAAATACGATTGAAACGCACGGAAACGGCCGAACATTTTCACGATGTTCGGATGCTGAAAACGTTCGACGATGTCCGCCTCGCGTTGAAACCAAGCCAGCGAGGATTTGTCATAAACTAAACGATGGCTGAGCATCTTCAGCGCGACACGGGCTGCGGATTCCTGTTCGATCGCCTCGTAGACAATCGCCATGCCTCCTTTGCCCAGTCGGCGGACGACGCGGTAGCGGTCGAGCGTTTTGCCGGCGAGGACGTCACGGCGTTGACCGCCCAACCGTTCGGCGAAAAGTTTCGCCAACACTTGGCTGATTTCGGGATTCCTCGTCGCATAGTCGTGGAAGGTTGCGGCGGCCAGCACCAACGCTGTGACCTGGTCGCTCGCAATGATGCTGGCGGTGCGCGGAGCTTCGGTCAGCAGCGACATTTCCCCCAGAATAGCTCCGGGGCCACTATGGTCGATGTCGTGCGACACGCTTTGTTCATCGGTCACGACGATGTTGACCGTGCCAGCTCGAATCAAGATCAGCGAGTCTCCGGGATCACCTTGACGAATGAGAAACTCACCCGGCGCGAAGGTCCGCTCGCTCATGTGCGATTCGAGTTCATTCATCAACTCGACCGGCAGTGTGTCGAACGGAAAGCAATCGCGCAGCCGACAGGGACCGGTGGCGACGGGCGGGCGAGGTGCCGGCACGGGTTCGTGAGTCGTCACTGTCGCGGCTTGCAGGCTGAGGGAAGCGGATTCTGAATCAAAGTCGCCAGATTCGCACGCGGTCTCGAAGTTCGCCGAGACTTCGTCAATGCTCTCGATGCCCGATGCGGCTGTCTCCTCCCCAATCGAAGAGTTATCGGCGAGTTGCCGCTCTTGTCCCGTTGTCGGGTCACCATCCGCAAGACACAACAGATTCAACAACTGAGAACGTAGTTGTGGAAAGCGGTCGATAAATTCCGTCACGGAGGTTGGGGCCTCTTGAAAATGAAACTCGCGAACCAGCAGCTTCAGCAGTAATTCTTGGTCGTCAGTCAGGCCGGGGCAGACAAGTAGGTAATCTTCGACTCGGCACCCTTCCCCGTCGGACCAACGCCGTGCCTGATCCATCAAGAGCAACCGCGCTCTTTGCTTACGATCGATCCCCGGATGTGATCGCAAAAACGCGATCAAATCGGGAGGCGAAGAACGAGCACTCCACAGCGCGGAATACTCGCCCGCCAATGACCATTCGGCTTGTTCGTCTATGTCAGGCATGCTGTGCGTAATTTGAACAACCGACATCAGACCGATTCCTGAGCACTTTGGAACGGCGACCGTGCCGGTGCGTTATCACTAGGAAACCTCCGTCCCTAATCAAATTGACAGACAAGACGGAGAGTGTGTCAGGATTATCCGGTCGCGAGGCCCTGGCTTCAAGCTCGTGATGTTTCTCGGGGGATTGACATCCCCGGCTTGCCAGTGTTGTTCGCCTACTTATTCTTCACGCGGCACAAAATGAGGCCGTGACTGATCAGCCGGAACGCGCTAGCGTCCGGTTCGGAATGTCGATTGACTCATGAACCGGACGCTAG
>JAYVSP010000343.1:0-3338 GCA_043775215.1 Planctomyces sp.
GAAATAACTGTCCGATGTAGCTGAACTCGCCAGAGTTCAGATCCGAAGTCTGGCGACTTCGGCTACGACAGTTATTGATGCGCCGGTCCTAAGCTACGCTCCAGCAATGCAAAAACCCGATTCCGTGAGGAACCGGGTTGAAAAATTCAAAGACCACTCATGGTCGTTTAGGCGGTTGCAGTGATCGTGAATGGCTTTCGCTTGACGCTCTTGCGGACGACGCCGCTGCGGATGCACTTGGTGCAGACACGGGCAGTCTTCGCTCCGCCTTCCGGCTTTTCAATATGCACGGTCTGCAGATTCATGAAAAAATATCGAGCGGTGATGCCGGTGGTTTTCCGGCCGTTGCCGCCCAAATACTTAGCCTTGCCGCGCTCGACCTTGGAGTTGCCACGTCCTGGTTTGCGGTTGCAGTAGTCACATGTCTGCATTTGCGATGTACCTTCCTGAATCGACTCTAAGCGGTTGCGATGACGAGGCGGAAGTATATTGGCCGAGCAAACCTTTGCAAGTCCGACCATTTTGGAGTGCGGCGATGCATCGCCGCTTTCTTTTTGCGGCGGAGCTGCTTTCCCTTTTCACGTCCCACGCAATCCAAAGCGGTGATGAATGACCGTCTGGTATGTAGTCTTCTCCGAAGTTCGGCGAAGAACGCCGATCGGCCGAATGCCGATTGTAAATATCGAGTGTGAATCTTGCAGGGGATCTTGCGGTTCTCTGGTTGGCGACGTAGTGCGCGAGATTTCTTTTGTTCCGGACAATCTCGGACAATCGCCGGGAAGGGCCAAAATTCCGAAGTTTTTCGCGAATTCGCCTGTGGGAGGCTCGCTGTCTGGCAACGGTTGAATCACGATTTGGCACGCCCTTCGCGAAGTGATTGCTCTTGAGGTGAGCGACGGAGACTCACCGAAGAGAGACCAAATTCGCTGCCGTTCCGAGGGAACTTTTCAAATCCCGAAGACGCACACACGGCTGCGAAGCGAAAGGGGAGCTAGCCATGTTAGTACTGACTCGCAAGAAATCGGAGACGATTCGAATTGGTGAGAACATTGTGGTCACGGTCGTCCAGACAGGCCACGGCCGAGTGAAACTGGGCATCGAAGCGCCGGCGGAAGTGAGAGTGCTGCGGGGGGAGTTGGAATTACTCGAACCGGCACTCGCGGGCCTGATGGATGCCAGCTTCCGCCGCTCGGCCGGTCGACCTTGGGAACTGGTTCATGAGTTCGGAAACAACTAACGATCTGAATCCGGCCAGCGGGGGGCGTCAGCCCCCTGACGGCTCCGATGCTGCGATCGGCGAAGCGGATCGTCCGACGAATGTCGTTTTCTTTGACGGTGTCTGCGGGTTGTGCAACTGCTCTGTGGACTTCATTCTGGCCCGCGACCGTCAAGAAAAGATCCGCTTCGCCCCGCTGCAAGGTGAGACGGCACAGAGATGCCAAATCTCAAATCTCAAATCTCAAATCTCAAATCCTCTGCCGCCGACGTTCAACACCATCGTCTGGTTGGATCACACCGGCCGCGCGTTTGATCGCTCGGCCGCGGCGGTGCGTGTGCTCTGGCAACTCGGCGGTGTCTGGTCAGTGATCGGATCGCTGTTGTGGTTGATCCCGCGCCCGTTGCGCGATGTCGGCTATCGCATCGTGGCGGCCAACCGTTATCGACTGTTCGGAAAGAAAGAGACGTGTCGGCTGCCGACCCCGAACGAGCGGCGTCGGTTTCTGGAGTAACAACTGAGAGAAGGACAACATTGTCGGCAACCCATTGCAACGGAAGCGATCAGGGAAGATATCGTCAAGTCGTTGGCTAAATGCGGTCAAACAGCTCGGGCAGTTCGCCACGTTGACGACGTGCAAAGAAGCTGGAGGTCAAACCGGTTGGGAGAGCATTTCCAGTCGGCGGGTGAAGCTTCGCAAGGTTTGGAAGATCGGAAGGATGACCGAACAGACGTTGTTTTAGGTCGCGGGCTTCAGTCGATGACTCAGCATTCAAGAGCGTCCAGAGCCGAAACATTGTTTGCCGCGCCGACACAAGCGCCGGTCGATTGAGCAGACAAATATCGATCAAATTTTGGCCATCGACAGTCCTCGCCACTACCAACCCGTTCATGCCGATTCAATCTCAGTGATTTGCCGGCGTGCGGAGTATCGCAGATCGAAGAACTCGAAAAAGCCGCGCGTGCCCAATAGCCCATACGTCATTTGTCGCGGCAAGAAACCGACAATCCCTTGCCAACGCAAGGTGTCTGGGAAGCGAGGAAGTTCCAGCGTCAAATCCACTGCTCGATACGTGGCGATGCTTCCCAACGCCGAAGTCAGAGGAATTTCAGGGACATTGTCCAGATTCACCCCCAGCCGTTCTGCCAAGCGTTCGGGAAATAATGTCACGTCGGATCCGGTATCAATCAACGCGTCGATCGTGCTCCAGCGGCCGTTCGGACCGAGCAGTCGCACCGGGACAATCGGACGCCGCACTTGGTCTTTGGCGACGGTTGGGAATTGCATGATCACAGTCCCCCCACGATGACCGCATCACGGGGTAGGACATGGTGGTAGTAGAGTTCATGCCCCTGTTGAAACGCCTCGTCGGAGCGGATCATGGCTTCGTCCAGAGTGACCCCATGTCCGACCACTTCGCGCGTCTCGGTGTCCCACGCGATCCATTGGCCCTCGTAGACTTTTTCAATGTCCCCAGGAACTTCCGTGGGATCTGACAAATTCGCCGACATGAGACTCCCCTTGCCAAACGAGATCGGTTGGTTGTCCTCACCAACCTGATGGCTCGGACGCCGAAAGAGAGTTTCACGGTAAAAGCGGCGTCGGGCAAGACCGAAGGCCGCGGCGCAAGGTGGACATCATGCCTGACCGACGAGAGATCAGCCGAATCTCATTCGCCGAATGGATCGGTCAGCACGACACAACAAAACTGGCAACCCAATTAACAAAACTGGCAACCCAATTAAAGAGTCGCGCCCCTCCCTTTTCGCTCGCAAACGCCGCGCGACGACCGCGAAATCATGACCTTTGGGAGTGCTGACCCCTCGCACTTTTCGAGCTGTTCGGCCAGAGGCCGAAGTTGTTCCACCTCAGCGGTATGTTCTTGTTCGAGTTGCCGCAGTACGTCGGAAGCTTTGTCGCACTTGCGCAGCAAGGTCGATCCCGGAAACTTCTCGAACGACGGCGCTTTTTTCAGCGAGTCAAAGATCGACAAGACCGCCTGGCGTTGGGAAGAATCGGGATCTTATTCTTCACGCGGCACAAAATGAGGCCGTGACTGATCAGCCGGAACGCGCTAGCGTCCGGTTCGGAATGTCGATTGACTCATGAACCGGACGCTAG
>JAYVSP010000344.1:0-8950 GCA_043775215.1 Planctomyces sp.
TTTCCAGACAACTTGCCAAGCAAATCCGCTCGGTGTTCCGCCGAGCGTTACAAATCTCCGCGAGCCAGACCGATCAAGTGGTCTGGCTCGTGGCGGACGACTCCGGCCTGCGCGTCCGCGCTCAAAATTGGCGGGCGACCGCCGAGCACCACCTTCCTGATGCCGCAATCGCCGATGAACGAAGAAGAGCGTGGGGAGGTTGCCAAATCGACTCGAAACGAGGTCGTGAAAGCACTCAAGCCCAGTCTCCTTGGAACGATGAAAAAGGGAGCCGAGAAGAAGACTGTGCTGGCGCACGCAGACTTACCGTCGATGATCAAAGAACTCTTAAAAGAGTCCTTCGAAAGGCTTCCGACGAAAAAACTCGTCTCGGCCGTTGGCACCGACGAGTATGTATTCAATGAACCTTCGGGTTCACTGTTGCCGAAACAAATCGGTTTGTGGCAGTTTTGTGGCAGTTCCAATTCCGTTGATTCGTCAGAGTTCTCATATGGCTGCCTTGGCATCAAGATTGTAACCCGCTACCGTTTGGTCTGTTACCACGGATCGGAATTCCGGAACCGCCTTCGATCAGAGAGTCCCCCCCTCTCCGCCTTTGGCCGAAAGCCGTTATCGTTACGCGATGACGGCTTTTTGCATGCGCCCGCAGGAGCGAAGGGGGTCGGGCCACGGCCGCACCTGGAATTCGTTAGGTCTGGAGTTGCCGGTTGGAACTGTGTGAGTTTTGGAATGAGGTTTTCAAAGGCATTGCAGAGATGTTCAAAGTGCCCCGGGCTCGCAGCAGCGAATCATTTTCCGCCCCACATTTTTTGCCAGCTCCTGTGAATGGTCCCAGCCGCTGGCAAAAAATGTGGGGCGAAAAATCGAGCACAAACGCTGCCGCGATGACATTACTCTCGCCCGCCACCTCCACTGTGGCACGCCCGACCTCAAAACCTGCCACTGAGCAGCCAGAAGACTTGGATTATTGAAGGTAGCCACGAGGCATTTCACCACCAACACGGGTCAGTGGGGAGTTTCGGATTGCGATGTCACTGATCCATCCCGCACTGATTTACGCTGTCGGCTTGGCCGTGATTCCGGTCATCCTGCATTTCTTGTTGCGGGCCAAGCCGAGGAAATTGATCTTTCCGGCACTGCGGTTGATTCAATTGCGGCGTCGGCAGAACGTGCGGCGACTGCGGTTGAGGCATGTGTGGTTGCTGCTGTTGCGGATTCTGCTCATCGTTGGGCTGGTGGTGGCGGCGGCGAGGCCCTCACTGCCCGAGGCCAATTACGAACCGAACACACGCGAACTCATCATCTTGTTCGCGATCCTGGCGGTGGCGGGCGGCACCTACTTCGGACTGACGCACGCTTGGCGGCGGAAACGGTTATCAGTACAGACGCTGGCTTATCGCCGCACGCTTCTACGCGGCGGCACCGGTGCGGGCCTAGCCGCGTTGATTGCGCTGCTGGTGTTGTTGCCGTATGTGAACCGGTTGAGAGCGGAGATTTCGGCTCCGGCTCCGCCGGTGAATAGTGACCTGCCGGTGGCGGCCGTGTTCCTGTTCGACACCAGTCTGTCGATGCAATACACGCAAGAAGGGAAGACGCGGCTCGATCAAGCGAAGGCGATTGCGCTGGGCCACATGGACTTGTTGCCGCCGCGCAGCCGCATTGCCATCGGCGAGACTAGCTCGACGACGCCCATTCTGTTTCAAGCGGATTTGGTCGGAGCGAAGTCGAAAATTCAAAGCCTCACGCCGCAACCAGTCTCGCAACTGCTCAACGAACGCCTGCGAACTGCATTGGCGACGCAACAGAAAGATCAAGGACACACGCTCGAGGAACAGCAATCCGTCCCGCAAGATGCGCGTCGCGATCGGTTCATCCGCGAGGTTTATGTCTTCACCGACTTGGCCGCGACCGCCTGGCGAGCCAGCGGTGCGGCGTTGCTCAAAGAAGAACTCGACCGCGCCCCTTGGGCCGCTGTCTACCTCATCGACGTCGGCGAGACACATCCGCAGGACGTCGGCATCACTGAGATCGCGCTGTCGCGGCAAAGCGTTCCAGTTGGCGGAACACTCAGCGTCGATGCCACGCTGTCTGCGATCGGAATTGAGGAATCCGAGCGCACGGTGGAGCTGTCACTCTTGTCTCGCGACGGCAAGCTCATCAAGCAAGACCAAAAAACGGTGAAGGTCGGTGGCAGGGCCGGGGCGAAAGTGCAACTCGATGTCGCGAACTTGCAAGGTCCGGTGCAACAGGGCGAACTGCGTTTGCTCTCCAGCGATCCGCTGCCGATGAACGACGTCCGCCACTTCACCGTCGAGGTCAAACCGCCGCCGGAAGTTTTGCTCGTCTCGCCAAACTCAACAGTCGGCGATTATCTCAAGGAGGCTCTCGCACCGCCGGGACTCGAACAAGCTGGGAAAGCCCGCTACCGAGTCACGCCTCTGCTGGCGTCCAAATTGGCGGGAGCAAACTTTCGCCAATACTCGGTCGTGGTACTCAACAGCGTGCCGGCTCCGAACGACTCGGTGTGGAAGTCACTGCATAAGTACGTCGGCAGCGGAGGTGGACTGGCGGTGTTTCTCGGTTCGGCCGCGATTGGCGACGCTGTCGGTGTTGATGTTGTTTCGTACAATTCCGACTCCGCCAAAACCGTCCTCCCGGCGGAACTCATTGTCCCACTCCCCTTCAAGCCAACCGCCGCGCTCGACCTGAAGAACCTCAATCACCCGGCACTCAAGAAGCTGGAAGAGTTTGGCGGCGCGGGAGAACTCGCCGTCGTCGATATCCGGCGCTACTGGAAGACGACGCCTTACGACGGTGCCAATGTGCTCATTCCCTATTCGGACGAAAAGGCGTTTCCCGCGCTGATCGAACGCCGTGTCGGAGCCGGCCGCGTGGTCATGCTCACCACTGCCGCCGACCTGCGCGGCTGGAATGAACTGCCCCACAGTTGGGCCTTCGTCGTGTTTGCCGATCAACTGATGCAATACCTTTCCGGCCGCAACGAGACGACGTTGAATTATCTCGCCGGCGAAGACATCACGCTGCGAGGCGACAGCGATCCGCCGCTGCAAAAGTATTTGCTCCGCAAGCCAAGTGGCCAGCAATTGCAAGGGAGCATCCCCGCCGGAGCGGCCTCATTCACGATCCGCGAAACGGATCAACTCGGCCACTATCACGTTCTTTCCGCCGATCCACAGTCGACGTTTGCCAGTGGTTTCAGCGTCAATGCCTCCCCTGCTGAAAGCGACTTCCGCCGTCTGACCGAAGATGACCTCACACAGATGTTGGGTGAGAAGCGATTCTCGTTGGCGCGCGACATCGCCACGCTGCAACGCCGAGTTACTACCGGCCGTCTGGGCGAGGAGGTCTACCCGCTAATCCTGATGCTCGCGCTGATTTTCTTCTGCGGCGAACATCTCGTTGCGAATTGGTTTTATTCGGAACAGCGCGAGGCGGCACCGGGCGAAGAGAAATGACGAATGTCGAATAAAGAATGTTGAATGTCGAAGGGTTCGCTGTCTTGTGCTGTCAGTTCAACATTCGACATTCGACATTTCTTCCCATCCAGCCAATGGCCAGTGGAATCAAAACCGTGTCTCGCAGCCGATTCCGGGACTGCCGTCGGTCGGATGCAGATAAGGAATGAACTTCAGTTTCGAGTTGCCGCAGAGATGCCGTCCCGCAACGGCCTTGCCGATGACGAAGCCCATCGCGCCTCCAAAAAACACATCAGATAGATCGTGGTCTTGCTCGTCGATGCGGCTGAACCCGATCGCTCCGGCCAGAGCATAGGCCGGAATCCCGACTGCTTCTCCGTAGTATTCGTCCAACACCGCCGCGATCGCGAAGCTGGTGGCCGTGTGGTGCGAGGGGAAGCCGTAATGGCCGTTGTTCCAATGCTTCGACGGGCGGTCGGTGTTCGTGATGTACTTCAAGGCGGTGGCACTGACGCTGGTAATGGCAAACGCGCGCAACACCGTACCTGTGACGTCATGCAGTTCGTCATCCTGAGTCCACACCGAGTAACCATAGACACCCAGCAACACCGGAAGCTGATAACGAACGTCGCCGACCTTGTTCAAGATTCGACTGCCGTCTCCCCAGCGATACGGATGCTCGGCGGCCCATTCGCGGACTTCTTGATCCGCATCCGTTTCACGGATTGCGACAGCGGCACCGGCCGCCACTGCGAGAAATAACCCATTGTTCCAATTGACAACCCCTTTGACATCTTCCCAAAGCCGGCCCGGACCCTGATTCAGATCACAACGGAAGCAGGGACCGAGGCAGATCTCTGAATCGGCTTCGCAGTCGTCCTCGACGTCACTCGCACAGAGAGTTGATTCGCACTGGCAGCATGGCGATGGCTGATCGTCGAACCACAGATCTTTCCAGATTGCCGTCAGCGGGCTTGTCCCGTGCTGGTACGTCAAGATTTCAGGCTTCGGACGCGATGTCTCGCGAGCGAGAGTGGACATCATCCAAGGTTCGTCGGTCTCCGACTTCAGCAAATCTGGGCGCTCGTCCCGAACCAGCAGGATTGGCGACTTCACTCGACTGGTGATAGCGCGGTTGCTCACGAGCCACGATGCGGACTTGGATACCGATTTCCTGTTGGCCAAGCTCTCGCGGGCTGGACGATCAGCAGAACTCGAAGTAGTCGGGCATCCTGACAACATGACAAAGGCCAGACACACCCCAAAAAGGGGCGTACATCGCCATACAGTCTGCATTCCAGCCAACATACACATTATGAGCGGCTCCGTCCTTGTCACCGGTTCTACTCGGAGATCGGTATTCGTTTCCGGAGCAACCGATAAATTCAGCAAACGGTCATTTGTTTTATCGAGCTTCGTCGATCTGCCGAGTCTTCGCGGCTTCAGAGGCTTCTCTGATTTGCCCCGCTTGTCGCGCATCAACATCTCGCCGAAGGGTAGTGGAGTGGACGTGCGATCCAACCTCTCTGACCAAGGCAGGCTAATCTTTCAAAATGGGCAAACGATGCCGAGATTTAACCCGAAGCGTCAGCGAGGGCGAGTGCTTCACGGACCGCGGATTTCATCGCGTTCTGGAACGCTCGCCCTCGCTGACGCTTCGGGTTACATGAAAATACAACCTTCCCAAATTGAAACATTGGCCTGCCCTGCCTCTCTGACTTTGTTTGTGGCTGAGGCGCGCTACAATCTTCGCGCGTCAAACGCACCCAATCATTTTGGAGGCCACATGCGAGTGGGTCTGTTCATTCCGTGTTACGTCGATCAACTGTTCCCTCAGGTCGCGATGGCAACTGTGACGGTGTTGGAGCGGTTTGGAGTTGAGGTCGATTTTCCCGAAGCTCAAACCTGCTGCGGTCAGCCGATGGCAAACACCGGTCTGTGCGAGCAGACTCGTCCGCTGGCGGAGCGGTTTTTGGAAATCTTCACTCCGTATGAGTATGTCGTCTGTCCGTCGGGAAGTTGTACCGCAATGGTGCGTGAGCACTATGACGACTATCTCGGCGGTAAAGCGGGCTTCGAGCAGCTCAAACTGAAGACGTTCGAGCTGACCGAATTCCTGACCGACGTGTTGAAGGTCACCCGCCCGCCCGGCCGCTTCCCACATAAAGTCGGGATGCATCAAAGCTGCCACGGCCTGCGCGAATTACGTCTGGGGAGTTGCAGTGAGCGAGTTGGTCCCGCGTTCAACAAATCCAAGCAATTGCTGGAGGGGCTCGAAGGAATATCGTTCTCGGAACTGACTCGCGTGGACGAGTGCTGTGGATTCGGGGGCACATTCGCTGTCGCGGAAGAAGCAGTCTCCGCCATGATGGGTTTGGACCGCATCCACGATCACGAGCAAGCCGGCACGGAAATCCTAACCGCCAACGACATGTCCTGTCTGATGCATCTGGATGGCCTCATCCGTCGGCAAAAGAAACCGATCCGCGTGATGCACATCGCGGAGATTCTGGAACAAAGCGGAGTCGGCCTCCAAAAGTAGTGCGGCGAAGTCGCAGAAACGTAGGCGAGTCGCTCCCGCAACTCGCATTACAAATGTTGGTTGATTCCCGATGTTGCGATTTGCTGTGATTGATCGCGTCTCGGGAATCTCAGTCGCGGGAGCGACTGAGCTACGGCAAAGCCGCAAAGACATGGAGCACGTTTTCAACGTGCCACGTTGGAAACTTGCTCCACATCAAGAAACCGTCGTCGAACAATCACCCTTTATCGTTGAGGACTTCCGATGAAATTCGCGATCTGCCAAGAGCTGTTCGAGAATTGGGACTGGGAGCGGCAATGTGCCTTCTCCGCCGAGGTCGGTTACACCGGTTTGGAGCTTGCGCCGTTTACGCTGGCACCGCGAATCACTGACGTCTCCGCCGAGCAGCGTCGCTCGCTGCGGCTGACGGCGGAACGACATGGGGTGCGGATCATCGGCTTGCACTGGCTGTTGGCGAAGACGGAAGGTTTGCATCTGACAACGGCGGATACACTCGTCCGAAGTGCAACCGCACAGTACCTCACCGAACTGGGTCATGCCTGCGCCGACCTTGGCGGCGATCTGATGGTGTTGGGTTCGCCGCAACAACGGAACCTCGAACCCGGCGTTTCGCTCGATCAAGCGTTCGAGAATGCGGCCGACGTTTTGAAAGGCTGCTTGCCCGCGCTGCAAGACCGAGGCGTTCGCATCTGCCTGGAGCCGCTGACTCCGAAAGAGACCAACTTCATCAATACCTGTGCGGACGCGGTGCGACTCATCGAGATGGTTGGTCTGCCAAATTTGTGTCTTCACCAAGATGTCAAAGCGATGCTCGGTGGCGAATCGGAAGCGATTGAAACGATCATCGAACGCTTCGCGCCGTATGTCGGACACTTCCATGTCAATGATGTGAATCTGCTGGGACCGGGCATGGGGCCGACGAATTACCTTCCCATCTTCCGTGCGTTACAGCGGACAGATTATCGTGGCTGGGTCTCTGTGGAAGTCTTCGATTACTCGCCGGGGGCCGAGAAAATCGCGCGAGATAGCATGCACTACATGCAGGATGTGTTGGAGCAGTTGTGAGCGGCACGGCGCTAGTAGCCGTTTTTTTTGTAGACGCAGTTTGGACGCCCGGTGCCTGACCCCATGCATTCCTCGATTTGAGTTTTGCAATCGCTTCTGTGCAAATCGATTTCCGTCAGACCGGTGGCTAGCGCCGGCTAGCGCCATTCCGCTCAAAGTAGGAGTCACCGATGCGAATCCTGATCGTCGAAGATGAGACCGCGTTGGCGCTCGGCTTGAAGTTCAACTTCGAGCAAGAGGGGTTCGATGCCATCGTGGCTGGCGAGGGCCGTGTGGCGCTCGACGCCTTTCGCAACGCCGATCCCCGATTCAACCTCATCATCCTGGACCTGATGCTGCCTGGCATGAGCGGCTACGAAATCTGTCGCGAAATTCGACAACTCGACAAGCAAGTTCCCATCTTGGTGCTGAGTGCTCGCACGCTCAGCGAGGATCGCACGGTCGGTTTCGATGCTGGCTGCGACCAGTATATGAGCAAGCCGTTCGCGCTCCCCGAACTGCTCAGTCGAGTTCGCAATCTGATTGAGCGGCATCCGATCGACGCGACCTCATTGCCACCGGCCGCAATGCGCGATGGAGAACCGGACGTGCGAGAGTTCGGCGACGTGAAGATCGACTTCAGCCGCTTCCAGCTTTCGGCGAATGGAGAAACGCACGACCTGACGACCATGGAAGTGCAGTTGCTTCGCTACTTCTTGGAGAACGAAGGCAAGGTGCTCTCACGCTTGCAAATCCTGGACGACGTTTGGGGTCGCGACTCAAACGTCACGACGCGCACGATCGACAACTTTGTGTTGCGGCTACGGAAATTCATCGAGCCGAACCCGTCCGCCCCACGACACATTCTGTCGGTACGTGGGACGGGTTATCGTTTCTTGGCCACGCCGGAAACGTGACAACAGCCGGGCGGAAGTCTGAGGTCGAAGAAATGGCTTCCCAGCCGCAGCGTCCTGCGACAGAATCCCGCGACATCGCCAGACTTCAAGGAGGAGCAAGCATGTCGCCGGAATTGAGACGATTGACCGAAACGTCGTTGATCCTAACCCCCGAATTGGAAGACCGCTCGCAAGCGATCTTTGACGCCGTTTTGAATTCGTCGCCGTACATCGATCGGCCGAACTTCACCACCGTGTGCGATGACGACTTGGCTCATCTGTTCGAACAGTACGACCAGCGGTTCTTCGGCGGAGCTTGTCGGCGAACGTTGCAAGACATGGGCAGCCCGCTCGATTTCCGTGTCTCGCCGCGGATGACTCGTTCGGGTGGCAAGACGACCCGCCTTGTGCCGCGCGTCCCTCGTGGAATGTCGCCGATCCCGCGTTTTGAAATCGCGGTCTCTTCGACGCTGCTGTTTCAAACGTTTGCCGATGTCGAGCGGCCGATCAAAGTCACCGGCCTGATGTGTAATAATCGGCTGGAAGCCTTGCTACGAATCTTCGAGCACGAGTTAATTCACCTCGTCGAGATGCTGCTCTGGCAAGCGTCATGCTGTGCGGCTCCGCGGTTTCGAGGAATCGCGGGCCGTTTCTTCGGGCACACTGAATCGACACATCAGCTCATTACGCCGGACGAACTTGCTCGCGAGAAGTTCGGCATCCGTCCCGGCGACCGCGTGAATTTTGTCATTGACGGATCGGCGTACACGGGCATCGTCAACCGCGTCACCAAACGAGCCACCGTGCTGGTCGAAGACCCGCGCGGCCACCGTTATTCCGACGGACACTGCTACGCCAAATTCTACGTGCCGGTGGGAATGTTGGAACGCTGTGCTTGAGCTTTGAGCGGAATGGCGCTAGTCGGCGTCAGCCGCCGGACATCCCCCACTTCTGAAGACAATTTTTGAAACACTCATCTTCGCTGATCTTCACTAATGACTTCTGGTTGTTCTGCCTTCATGAGCGAAGAT
>JAYVSP010000345.1:0-4879 GCA_043775215.1 Planctomyces sp.
TGGTTTGGCGAAGTTGCCTCGTCGGCCAAATGGGAGTTTGGCTCAAGTCTCGATTGACTGACGAGCCGGGGTGAGACGCTTCTGATTGACGCGAAATCGAACCGGCATCACGTCGCCAACGGGATGTTGCCAATGCGCTTGAATTCTTGGCTCAACAGGTTCACGCCGTCCATGCGACGACGGTGTAAATCAAATCCAAATCAAAGAGTCCAAATCAAAGAGTCCTGACCCAGTCCTGACCCCTTTTTGCCTTTCACGATCAGGTATTTGCCGTCAGGCGAGAACTCCCAGTCATCTTCCAACGTCGCTCCCAAGCCTGTCGGAAGAGTCGAAACATTCCATTTCGCAAGGGCCGTGGAGGAAGTTGCATCCAGGTCGATCAGATAGGCGTACACGTCAGTGGACACCACGTTTGTGTCCGGATTGATCGGATTGCCGAGCAGCACGGTGTAGTTGTGTCCGAGATCGCGATCGAAATAGATGGCGGTTTGACCGAGGTGTGGCTGACCTCCCGATGCCAGCTTCGGCTTGAACTCCGTGATCAAGCGAGGCGTCGGAGTGAGCAATTGCTGAATACCGCTCAGCGTGTTCGCCAGCACTTGGAATTTCTGAATTCCGAGCACCGTATTGTTTGATTCAGACGAGAACGCGTATTGGACGTTGGGCTCTGCCGGGTTCTGACTCCAAAGCGATGATCCCGCAGGCAAATCAGGGGCATACAGGGAAACGGAAGCCCCCGAAACATCGGCGATCAAGTCTTTCGCCAACGAACCCGGTTCTGACGGACCATCAAAGATTCCCGCGTCACGGCGCAGTCGCACGAGAGTCCCGTCGATGTTGTAGCTCGGTGTCGTGACATATTCCGGAATCGTGATCCCGCCCCAGACGAATTCTTTTGCAGCGTTCGTTGGCGAAGTGGCCGCCGTAAACGTCATTCCCGGAACGCCGGACAAGCGACTCAATATCGTCGGAGTCATCGGCGAAAACGCGGGCGGTTCGGTATTCGTCTCCGAAGTCGTCGCGCGGCGAATGTTGGGTGTTGTTGTCGGAACCGGGTTCACCGCCAAATAACGCAGGTCCGGGTCGGGGTTCGGGACCGTGACGAATCCATTCACCACGTCCTTTCCGGACTGATCTTCGTCCGAATTCGCCAGCAGTTCGTCGGAGACAAAATACCAGTCTCTGCCGCCACCACCATCCAGTGTGTTTGAAACGAAATCATCAAACACCGTCGCCTCCGAATTCACGACACCGGTTTGCCCGTTTCCATTCGTGAACGGCGTCCAAGTCATCAGTGGAATCGCACGCAGCACATCAAGGCTCGCAACTTTCGTGTCAAAAGGATTGGAACTATTGGGCCCAATCCACGCGGTTCGGGCGATCGCTCCAGGGAGCACCGCCAATTTGTAGTCTGGAGGGAACCAACAAATCCTCGCCATCACCACCGGTCAGCGAATCCGCACCGAAATCGCCGACCAGCATGTCATTCCCCGCGCCACCCGTGAGCGTGTCGTTCCCCAACCCGCCGTCCAACAAATCCTTTTCCGTTCCACCGTCAATTCGATCGTCCCCCGCGCGACCGAAAAGCTGGTCGTTCCCTTGGTCTCCAATCAGAGTATCGCGCAACTGCGAACCAAAGATGAAGTCATCGCCATCGCCGCCGTTGACTGTGATCTGAGTGAGATAGGGATATAACGATGCAGTGACGCTCTCAATGTTAATGGAGTTGTTGCCGCTGGGTGGACTTCCCGTCACCTCTAGAATCGAAATCGCGGTCATTTGACCGCGAACCGTGGAAGCAAACGGGAAATTCTGCAGCGAACCTGGGATGCTGGGGACATTGATCTGCACCAAGAAATCACCGGTCACGCTCGGTGGGTTGATCAAAATTGTTTCACCAGGATTGGTGCCAAAGGTGATCTCCAATGTTTTGCTGACTTCGTTGAATTCCGCGTTCGATAACAACGCACGAGCTTCCAACGATTCAACTTGGCTAACTTGCGTGAACTGGGCAGTTACCGATTTGGAGCCAGTCCGTCGTATTCGGCGATTTCGCGTCGTGGCACTGCTGAACGAAAACCGATGAGAAAAAACTTGCAGCCATTTCGCGAGTAACATGAGCGTTTCCTCTGGTGAACCGGAGAGTGAAAGCACATCTACCGAACAACGCGGGCGATGATGTACGGTTCACACGGAAAGAACACAACCGACAGCGAGTTGCGGCGGGCAGACCAAATCAAAGGAGTCACGATCGTGAGGAACCGAAGAGGAGGAACGTGCAAACGAAAGCCGGTCATGACAGAGCAACTTGAAGTGCGTGCCCTTCTGAGTGGAGTCCTACTCAGTGGCAGCGACCTTTTCGTCGGTGACATGGACAATGACGGGAATGTCGATGCCGTGAGGATTAGTTACGGCGAACTTGACCCTGAGACGATGAATTATGGGCCGGGGACGAGTCGCGTATTTCGTGGCGATGGTCACGGAAATCTACTTCCGATGCCCCAAGAATTTGGTCCATCCTGGCCGGTATCCGCTGCGCTTGCTGATTTGGATGGTGATGGCGATCTCGATTTCGCGATTGGAGAAGTTGTTTTTGATAACGGACTCTTTGGCGAATCTCATGGACGCCTCAGCATTTGGTGGAACAATGGCAGCGCGCAGTTTGTTCCTTCGAATTCCTGGCTGCCAAATTCGACTCAGATCATCGCCGCTGCTGATTTCGATAATGATTCGGACATTGACCTACTCTTCAAAGGTGCGCGTCAGATTTTCTGGAATAACGGCACAGGAGTGTTTGCGGCTGGCGGCGACGTCCTCGCCAACGATGACCATGTCGTTGGGGACTTTGATGGGGACGGCGATCTCGATCTTCTTGACCGGGATGCGGGGAGCAACGGTGGTGGCACTCTCCGACTCAACGATGGCACCGGACGATTTGATCAAAGCATTTCCTCAGCGATTCGCATCTCGACGCTCGGTCGCGTGCGAGTTGCAGATTTCGATGGCGATGGTGATCAAGACGTGTATGACGCAAACTATCCGTTTCAGAGTTCGAAAGGACACATTTGGGAGAATGATGGAACGGGACGGTTGACTGACTCAGGACCGATTATTGGCCGCGCGAGTGACGGCATGAACGATCTTGGTGTCGCTGTGGGGGACGTGGACGGTGATGGCGATCTGGACTTGCTCATTAACGAAAACAGCAATCAAGGCCACCAATCGCTGCTGGGTAGGAACGACGGTCACGGACGATTCGTCGCAGAAGTCAGTCCGTTTGACGGTCTAAGTGCTGGGCCAGTCGAACTCGCCGACTTCGATAACAACGGGTATCTCGACGCGGTGACGATTGCCAGCGGGGTGTACGTCGCGATGAATTTCGGAATGCCTGAAGGACAATTGCCAACAGGCGGTGGGAATTATGAAGTGGTGCGGAGTGGGAATGACGCCATTGTGCGGCGAGTCGGTGGGGCGGAAGTCTTTCGAAAGGTCGTTCGCGATGGCGAAGTGTTGCGGATTGCGGGGTCGAGAGGAAACGATCGGGTGAATGCTTCTCAGGTGATCGGGATCAACGTGTTGATGAACGGTGGCGACGGGAATGACACGCTGATTGGTGGGGCGGGCGGGGATTCGCTGGATGGTGGCGATGGAAATGATTCGGTATTGGGGCAGAGTGGTGATGACTCGCTGGTGGGGGGCGAGGGGTTGGATACGTTGCTCGGCGGCGCGGGGCGGGATGCGATTGTCGGTGGGGGCGGGAATGATCGGATCAACGGGCAAGGTGGCGCGGACACGATCACAGGTGGCTTGGGTGATGACTGTTTGGTCGGTGGCGACGGGATTGATTGCCTCGCCGAGTCGGGTGACGTGAACTTCACGCTGAGGCCGACAACCTTGCGCGGGTTGGGAAATGATCGGCTCGCTCAATTCGAAAAATCGCTGCTGACCGGCGGCGACAGCGCGAATGTGCTCGATGCCAGCACATCCAACATGCAAGTCACACTGATCGGTGGCACCGGCAACGACCTGCTGCGAGGCGGCTCCCGATCCGACAGTCTCGACGGCGGCGACGGTGCCGACACGCTGATCGGCAACGACGGTCACGACTCGCTGACTGGCGGCGCTGGCAACGACCTGCTCACCGGCGGCACCGGCAACGACGTCCTCAACGGAGACACCGGCTCCGACACCCTCACCGGCGGCAACGGCAACGACCAACTCACTGGCGGCGCGGATGCCGACACGCTCATCGGCGGCCTCGGCAACGACACGCTCGACGGCGGTGACGGAACGGATCGAATCGCGGGCGGTGTTGGCAACAATCGAGGCCGTAGCGTCGGCGATGTGTTTATTGACCCGCTGTCGGAAATCGACGAACTGATGATCGTCCTCCCGAAGTGGCTCACCGGCGTCTGAGCCCAGACGTCACCGCCGAGCTTGTCTCGTTGGGACGCTGATTGTCCACTACTCGCACTGGCATTGGAGATTCTCTCGCCACCGCCGACCTCGTGTCGGTGGAGCGCTGATTGGCCACGACTCGGATTGCCTGGGCTGGCGAGACGACCTGGGTTGGCGAGACAGCCCAAGATGGTGAGATTGCCTCATCATCCATATGCGAGTTTGGCTCAAGTCTCGATTGACTCACGAGCCGGAGTGAGACGATATCGCTCTTGACGCCGCGAACTGGCACCGGTCGGAAGCCGCCAACGGCCCCTCGCGAATCCCCTGGAATGCGCTCAAAAACGGCACGCCACCACTTTGCCGACGTTGCCATTCAAATCAAAGAGTCCTGACCCGAATGGCACTGCCGATTGTGTAGCATGAGGTTATGGCGAGCGTCGCGGTCGGGCCAGTCTACGGTCGTCAGGGACTTCGGTCT
>JAYVSP010000346.1:0-1580 GCA_043775215.1 Planctomyces sp.
TTAACCCCAACGCCATCGGCGTGGGCGCGGTGGATACGACTCGCGCACGCCGATGGCGTTGCGGTTAAACATCTCTCAATCTCGCCCGCACGAAGAATATTTCAACAACTGCGAGATTTCATCCCGGGTGAACCGGCGCTGCAACCGTGCTCCCAGTTGGCTGACGATCCGAGCCGCCGCATGCGACGCGAGATGTCCCGCTTGAGGCCAGCTCAGACCATTGGTGATGCCGTACAGGATTCCGGCGGCGTACATGTCGCCGGCTCCAGTCGTGTCGATGGCTTGGACCGGAACTCCTTCGACGGGGATGACCTCGTTGCGGTGCATCAGCAGCGAGCCGGCTTTGCCCAGCGTCAGCGCGACGTTCTCACAGTGCTGATGAATGATCTGAGCACATTCGATGGGATCTTCTCGGCCAGTCAGCGCGCGAGCTTCCTCAATGTTGCAAAACAGCAGATCGACGTCCTCTTCAATAAGTTTCCAGAAGCGGTCGCGAAAAAGCCCGATCAGAAACGGATCTGACACGGTGAACGCGACCTTCACATTATGTTTCCGGGCCAGTTCCATCGCCTTGAGCGCGGCAGCTCGCGGACCTTCGTTGGTGAACAAGTAGCCTTCAATGTAGACGTACTTCGCCTGCCGAATTTGTGCCTCGTCAATGTCGTCGGGACCGAGCGTGGCCGAGACTCCGAGATTCGTCAGCATCGTACGCTGCGCATCTTCGGTAATGAGCACGACGCACGTGCCGGATTGCCCGTCGGCGGGCGGCACTTCGATACTGACGCCCATCTTGCGCATGTCGGAAAGAAAGAACTCACCGATCTCGTCGCGACCCGTCTTGCCCGCGTAAGCCGCTTGGCCGCCGAAGTCTGCAACCCCCATCGCGGTGTTCGCCGCCGAACCGCCCGCACAGCGATTCGTCGGCCGGCCGTTGAGCTGATCGAGCACTCGCCGCTGAGCCGCTTCGTCCACCAGCGTCATGATTCCTTTCGGAAAACCAACCAGTTCCAAGAACCGGTCATCGACGCGTGCTTGAATATCCACAAGCGAATTGCCAACACCATAAACGTCATAAGGCATGAGAAGCTCCTCCTGGCTCATCCGGGATTTTGTATGTTGCAATTGATTCCGCACTGCAATGACCAGGGAAGGATTCTATTCGCTCAAGATGACAAGACACAGAGTCCAACGAGGCGAGGCTTCTGACCGAAGAACCCACCGACCAGGGTGTCGAGGTCTTGCTCCCATCCGTGTGGCCTTCTGATCCGTGTGGGTCGGCGTTCTTTGAGATCGCTCAAGCCCTGGCAACGCAGTCCCACACGGATGGGAAGGCCACACGGATGGGAACAACTCAAATCCCAGAACAACCCTATTTTTACCTTATTCCTCTCGCCCGCGAAAACTTGACTCAACTGCAACATCTTTCGGAAGCAGAGGAGTCCAAACCCGTCGCCGAGGATTTCGCACGGTAGCTCTCTACGATGGGGTGTGCCCACAAATCCTGGCAGCCCACACTAACCCGAAGCGCCAGCGAGGGCGGGCGCTCGACAAGATGTCATTCTCCGTTTGACGTCTCGTGG
>JAYVSP010000347.1:0-9903 GCA_043775215.1 Planctomyces sp.
GAAGTTGCGCAGTCTTGTTTTTCGCCCCAAAGGGGTGCAACTCGATAGCCCAGGGCGAAGCCCTGGGTGACGAATAGAACAACAATAAGAAGCCCTGAATGGGCGAAACTCCACGGAGGCCAAAGACATCCATTTGTTTCGCCCCGACAGGTCTTGCCACGTTTTGTCCGTCAAACCCAGGGCGGCGCTCCGCGGCTGACGCCGCTCCGCTCTGCCCTGGGCTTTCGAGTTTTTGCCCTTTAGGCCAGGACAACAGCGCAACTTCAAAACTTGCGCTTCAGGCTTGAATTCTGCACCCTGCTCGACACGGAACAGACTCGTGAATAATTCGGGGTAGCGCATTCCGGCTGATCGGCTTGGATCAACACGAATCACGCACGGTCATTTAGCGCGTTCCGGCTGATTTCGGGTCGGCGGTTGGTTATCAACACGAATCACGCACAATGATTTAGCGCGGTTGGCCTAATGATTGACGCAGAACTCGGTGGATGCCAGCAGTGCCCATGCGAGGTGTTTCAGCGCCAACTCTTTTCGCTCACCGGCAATTTTTAGTTGGTCGGCTAGGTCGACAACCTCCTCGACCGCCGGGCGGCGGGAGAGGACACTGAGGTACAACTCGTCGGCAATCTGCTCAGCCGAGTCGAGAGACTTCAGCCGCGTCAACAGGTTGCTGGGTTGCGGGTCGAGCAACTTCAGCAACTCGGAGTCGTTCATTAAAAACAATGCGGCTCGCAGCGATGGAGCGAACTCTCCTTCCGGTTCCATCGGCGGGTTCGCGAATGCCTTGAGGAATTTTTGCTTGAGCGGCTCAAACCGAGTTGTCGTGGATTGAGGCTTCGCAGCTTTGTCAGCTTCCGTTGTGTCCGGCTTCGATTCAGCGGACGCCGTTGCGGTCGCAGGCTGAGCGGCGGGAGCGGAATCAATCTGACCGGTCGCAAACAAAACGCTCCAGAAAAGCTGCTCGGCCGAGAGCGGCTTTTCGAGGGCGACGATGTATCGCTCCAGCAACGGATCGGTGGTGTCAGCCGGGAGCAACGACGAGCGTTGGTATGTGCGGGTCAACGCCAGTTCGCGGATCAGCCACTTGAGGTCGAACTTGTGCTCGACCAGTTCGCGCGCGAGCAGGTCGAGTAACTCCGGGTGCGACGGCGGATTCTCACTGTGATGCTGATCGAGCGGATGCACGAGGCCGCGGCCCATCAACTGAAACCAAACTCGGTTGGCGATGTTGCGAGCGAACGCCGGATTGTCGGGCGACGTGATTTGATTGGCGAGATGCTCCAGCGGACTGAACTTCAGCCGACCGGGAGTCTTGGCTTTCGGATCGGGGGGCTCGGCAAATTCTTCTCCTTTCGCAAACGTCGGGATCGCGATCTCTTCTCGGCCGGGGACACGCGGGCCGATTTCTTTCTTGTCGGTGTTGAAGACCGACTGAAACTCGATCTTCTTTGTCAGCAGCTTTTCGGCGACGGCGGGAAACTTCGCATCACTTCGCAGCGAGGCATTCAAGAAGACGACATACATGCCTTGAAAGTCCGCCTGCTTGTAGTCCTTGATGAACAGGTGGTCGTGGCACTGAGCACATTGCAGGTCCATCCCCAGCATCAACCGTCCGACGTCGCGCGTCAGGATCGGATAGTCCACCGGGTTCTGCCCGTAATTCTCCAGCCGCTTGCTGAGAAAGAACGCCGCCGCCCGCGTCTGTTCGTTTTTCGGGTCGGGCGAAATCATCTCGCGAGCCATCACGTCCCACGGCTTGTTCTGCTCAAACGACGTCCGCAAATACGCCAGCCATTCGGGATGCTCGCCGCGCCGCTCCATCAGCAGGACATTCATCACATCGGTCATTCGCCGAGGGAACTCGCTGCTCGCCAGCAACCGGTCAATCAACTTCACACGTTTGTCGGCTGCCGAGTCGTTCAAGAACTCGCGAGCATCAGCCGTCGCCGGAACGCGGCCGGTCAGATCGAGAAACACGCGCCGCAAGAATTCCGCATCATCGGTCGTGCTCGCGACCGGCTGACCTTCGAGTTTGGCTTCAACCAGCGCGTCGATCCGCGAGTAGAGCGGCTCATCGGCATATGCTGTCAATGCCATCAAGCTGGCGACCATAATCATCAAACTCAACGAGCGTGCAATTAACACTACAGCGCACGTTCGGCTGTTTTGTCCCCTCGCCCCCGCTTCGGGGGAGAGGGTTAGGGAGAGGGGGCCGAGCGTGCTGTTGAGCATCCACTCAAGAACTCCCCTCTCCCTAACCCTCTCCCCGGAGTACCGGGGCGAGGGGACAAGACAGTCGAACGTGCGCAGTCGGTTTAATCTGGATTGGAGCGTCATCGTGTTCGATCCTCATTCTTCGAGGCGGGGCGGTGAGGCGGGATGAATCAACGACTTTCATCGGTTGCGAGGTGCTCGGCGACGAAGTCCTTGGCCCATTGAACATCGGCGGGATCGAGCGGCGGCTGGTCACTGATTGTCACGAAGTATTTCGGAGCGATTTGTTCGGCAAGCGCGTCAGCGGCTTTGACAATGAAGCTCAAATGAAAGTCTTGCCAGACTCCCGCCGCTTCGAGATACGGGTTCATTCCGGGAAAGGGCGAGGGCATGAGGTTGTCTCCGTGGCGAGCCGCGTTGCCGAACCAGTATATAACGGATCGAGCACGTCTGACCGAGTGGACTCTTGATTCGCCGAGTTCCTGTAGTCAACGTGTGATACCATGAAAGTCCGGGAACTGTTGAAGCTGCTGGATCGTGATGGATGGGTGGTCGACCGCTCGCGGGGGAGTCATCGCCAGTTGCGGCATCCATCCAAGCCGGGAACGACGACGGTTTCCGGACATCCTAGCGACACGGTTCATCCCAAGACGTTGAAAAATGCACTGAGACAAGCTGGACTGGAGAAAGAATCATGACGGAATACACCGTGATCTACGAACCCGGTGAGTCGAACTGGTCGGCATACGTTCCTGACTTGCCCGGCTGCATCGCCACGGCAAAGACTCGCAAACAATTGGAACGCCGGATTCAAGAAGCCATTGAGTTCCACATTGAAGGACTTCGGCTTCACGGTGAACCGGTCCCCCCACCCACGATCGAAGTCGGACGAGTCGCGGTTTCCGCCTGATCTGCATGACAGAAAGCTCCATTGTGAGACGAGTGCCCGCTTCGATTGTTGCCGTTCTTTTGTCTTGGTTGTTCTCGCTGGCTAACCTGTTCGCCGCGCCGCCGGCCGACTATGGCCCGGCCGATCCCGGCTTGCGGTTGGAGTTGCTCGACAGCTCGCCGAATGAGTCGTTTCTGTCGCTGCGCTGCGATGGGCTGGGACGGCTGTTTGTCGGCGGACGCGAAGCGGTGTTTCGATACGACACGGATGACAAAGGGGGATACAAGCCGCGCGTCGAGTTGTTTCGCTTTCCGGCGCACTCGTGGGTGTATGACCTTGAGCTGCGCGGGCCGGACCTCTACGTGTTGACGATGAACGCGCTCTACGTCTTGCCGGACGGAGCGATCAAGACCGAGGGACTCAAGCCGAAGCGGCTGCTGTGGGGCGTTCCGGCCGGGCATGTGCATCAGTGCTTTCACGGACTGGCGTGGGGGCCGGAAGGTGACTTGTACGTCTCGATGGGCGATCCACTGTGGTACTACGGCGACTTCGATCGGCCGGATCACTGGGGACATTGGTCGTTCTTCACTCCCGATGCGAAGGCAGAGAACGGTTGGAAGCGGCATCCGTACAACGGGGTCGGAGCGGTCTTTCGCATTCGGCCCGACGGAACCAGATTTCAAACGGTCGCGACCGGATTGCGGAACAGTTGCGGGCTGGTTTTCGACAGCAACTTCAATCTCTTCACGAACGACAACGATCACGAAGGCCTGCCTCATGCCTACGTTCCGGGACGGTTGAATCATGTCGTGCCGCACGCGTACTTCGCCTGGCCGCGCGGTTGGATGCCGCACATCACTCCCGAACGAGCTGACTTGCTCGACACGATGACCACCGGACTCGGCCGAGCCGTTCCCGTCGGCCAGTCGTACTACGACGACACGTTCCTCGGCGAGCAATACCGCAACAACCTGCTGGTCGCTCGCTGGTGTACGCGAGCCGTCACGCGGTATCCGCTCCAACCGGCTGGAGCGACGTTTCACTGCGAAGAGAAACCACTGATTGTCGGCAAAGATCTCGCCCGCCCCGTCGGCGTAACGGTCGGCCGAGGCGGCCGAATCTTCGTCACTGTCTCCTTCATGGCCAACAACGAAGGCTCGCCGATCTACCGCAGCGAACTCGCCATGCTCACCAAGAAAGACGACCCGCCGACGCATCCGTTCGAAGCGTTCGATGTGATTCAGGCGACCAACGAGCAACTGTATTCGCAGCTTGAACAAGTCAATTGGTCACGACGGAATCTCGCGTTCGTGGAACTGACACGCCGCAGTTCTGAATCGTCTAAGGAAGCGATCAATTGGATGAAGGTCACGGAGCACAACCAACAGACTCAACGTTATCTCGTCTGGCTCGCTGCTGCGTGTGCTCGCGATGCCGGCCGAGAGTCCGATCTCGGCAAACAGGCAAAGAGATCTGTTGAATACGCGATGATGCAAAACCGGGCTCACCCGTCAGTCAAACTTCAAGCGATTCGCGCGTTGACCGAGTTTTTTGGCAGCGATCCAACGTTACACAAGACGTTCGATTCCGGCCTCAATTGGAAGGAATTCACATTGCGCGGTGGCGTGCGAAAGAGCCCCGCCGATCCACGACAAGACTCCCAGCAGCGCGCATCACAACCGGATGCTCCTGTTCGTGACCAAATCCATCTCGCTGCGCTGCTGGCCTTCTTCAAACAGCCCGGACCAGTTCCGGCAGATGTCCTCAACTTCGCTCGCAGTGACGACCGCTATCTGCGACACGCGGCAACGCGGCTGATGGCCGATCGGATGAACGCGGATGAACTCAAGCCGTTGGCGAATTCGGAGGATGTGAAGACTCGCTTGGCCGCTGTGCTCGCAAGCGGATTTCGGTTGACGTTGCCGAACGTGGATCAGGTTCTCGATGACAATCTGCCGCTCGCCGTGTGGCGGAATCCGGACGAGGCGTACCTCATTCAATACGCCGACGAGACAGAGAAAACCGACTTGCGAAAGCTCGGCCGCATCGGCACGTACACGGTCGCCGAGCATTGGAAGGCGGCGAAGCACACGGACGATCAAGAACAACTCTTCGCATTGCTGTCCGCTCGGCTGGATGACAAAGAGGAATCAGTCCGCTTGCAGGCGGCGCACTTTTTGTCGGTGCTCAACGATCCGCGCTCCGAGCCGAAGGTGCAAAGCGTGCGGCGGAAAAACGAGCAGGGCAAGCTGCAACTCGCGGACCTGATCAACCCGGACAAGGCGTGGGTCGCCGGGCCGTTCCCGGATGGCGGCAAAGGTTTTGAAACGGTTCACGGGCCGGAACGAGGACCGATCGACTTGTCGGCTCAGCACGCGGTCGGCGAGCGATTTGTCGCGTGGAAACAGATGCCACGCGGGCCGCGGTTCTTCAATTTTCACGAAGCGTTCGGTGATGTGAATGACTCGTCGAGTTACGCCTTCTTCCGACTCGAAAGCCCGCGTAAACAGCAGGCGATGCTGCTGGTCGGCAGCGACGACGGCATCAAGGTCTGGCACAACGGCCGCGTCGTCCACACGAACGACATCTCGCGAGCCGCGCTGCCGCTGCAAGACATCGTCTACCTCGACCTCGAACCGGGCAGCAACGACATCTTGCTTCGAGTCCGCAACCTGACCGGCGAATCGGGCCTCTACATCCATTATCGAACGCTCGACAAAATCCCGCCGGTCCTGCCCGAACCGATCAGCGCCGGATCGTTGAGCGAACGCTTGAAGAACGCGACCACCTCCGGCAACGCGCCGGTCGATCCGAAGTTTCTCGATGTGAATTGGCTCGAAGCGGCGAAAGCCGGCGACGTTGCTCGCGGCAAGAAATTGTTTTCCGCCGAGGGGCTCGGTTGTGCGAAGTGCCATGCGATCCGCGCCGATCAACCTGTGACCGGCGGACCGAGTCTTGCCGAAACCGCCAAGCGATTCACGGTGCCGCATCTCGTCGAGTCGATCCTCGCCCCCAGCCGCATGGTCTCGCCCGTCTTCAAGGCCACGTTGGTCATCACGAAAGACGGCAAACAATCCAGCGGACTGGTCCTCGGCGAGACCGGCGAGAAACTCGAACTGTTGCTGCCGGACGCGAAGCGAGTGAAGTTCGCGAAGTCCGACATTGAAGAAACCAAACTGCAAGACATTTCGCCGATGCCCGCCGGACTCGTGAAGCAGACAGAAGAACTTCGCGACTTGCTGGCGTTCTTGTTGAGCGAACAGGAGAAGTAAGCACTCACCCCACCGAGCTTGCCTCGGTGGTTCGCGGGCTTTTTCACTACGTCGGCAGGGTCGTATGTTGTCGCGTAGTGCAAAGGCCCGAATCCACCGAGGCAAGCTCGGTGGGGGAAAATGAATGCAGCCGAATGCACATTGCGATTATCACAGCCGGCGGCGCGGGCATGTTTTGCGGGTCGTGCATGCATGACAACACGTGGGCGCGCGCGTTGATGGCTCGCGGGGCCGAGGTCTCGTTGATCCCGACTTATACGCCGATCCGCGTTGACGAAGCCGACGTCAGCACCAAGCACGTTTTCTTCGGCGGCATCAACGTCTATCTCTCGTCAAAATGGCGTTGGTGGGGCGGGGTGCCGGGCTTTCTCAAACATTGGCTGGATCGGCCAGCAATTATCAACTTCGCGACGCGGCGAGCCGTGAGCAACGACGCCGCGCAATTAGGACAACTGACGCTCGACATGCTTGCGGGAGAAACGGGGCCAGAGCGAGAACAAGTCGAACAACTTGCGCAGTTCATTGGTCAGCAACTTCGTCCGGATATCGTGATCTTCAGCAACTCATTGCTCGCCGGAGCCGTTCGCCGAATCAAACAGCTCTTTAACGGTCCGGTGCTGTGCGTGCTGCAAGGGGACGACGTCTTTCTCGACGCGCTGCCGGATTCGCATCGCGAGCGCGTGTGGTCGGCCTTGCGAGACCGTGCGCGCGACTTCGACGGGTTCATCACTCACAGCCGCTATTACGCCGAGCACATGGCGGCGACGTTGTTTCCCACCGTGGGGCAGGTTTCCAACCTGCCTGTGATTCACGGGCAGGTTGAAAACCTGCCCCACTTTTATCAACTGCCGCTCGGGATCGATCTGACTGGCCACGACGGGCAACCTCGGCCGGCCGGCGATCCGTTCACGATTGGTTACTTCGCACGCATTTGCCCGGAGAAGGGACTGCATCTGTTGGTCGATGCGTTCTCACGCTGGCACGCCCAGAACCCGCGCACTCGGCTGCGAGTCGGCGGCTACTTGGGCGAACGAGATCGAATGTTCTTTAAGCAAGTCCGCTCGCAGGCAACTCAACTCGGCACGGCATTCGAGTTCGTCGGCAGTCCCGCATCGCAAGCCGAGAAGGTCGAATTTCTGAAGTCGCTGGACGTGCTCAGCATCCCAACGGTCTATCACGAACCGAAAGGTCTTTCGATTCTCGAAGCGATTGCGAACGGCGTCCCAGTGGTGCAACCCGCTCACGGAGCCTTCCCGGAACTGCTGGAAGCGACGGGCGGCGGCTTGCTGTTTCCGCCCGGAGACCTTGATGCGCTAACTGCGCAGTGGGAGTTACTGATGCGGGATCCGCAACTCCGTCTGGACTTAGCCACGGCCGGTCAGCATCGAGTCCGCGAGTCTTTCTCCGCGGCCGCACTGGCGGAACAAAGTCTGTTGTTGTTTGAGCAGATGCGTAAATGAACTTGCAGAGATGCTCATCGCGGCCGAGGCCCATATGAACCCGAAGCGTGAGTTTTGAAGTTGCGCTTTTGCGGTTCAACCCGGAGGATTCAAAGCAATTAGCACCACAGCGCACGTTTGGCTGTTTTGTCCCCTCGCCCCCGCTTCGGGGGAGAGGGTTAGGGAGAGGGGGCCGAACGTGCTGTTGAGCATCCACTCCAGAACTCCCCTCTCCCTAACCCTCTCCCCGGAGTACCGGGGCGAGGGGACCAGACAGTCGAACGTGCGCAGCAACAACCGGTGGTATCGCGATGCTCAACCACCGGCTAACCGCTGACAACGCTCCAGGTTGAACCGACGCTTCGGGTTCGCGTCATCGCCAGCCGTGCGTCGGACAATCACTCGTCTCTTGACGATGACTCAGCGTTGTCGGCCAGGATGAGTTTGCGATAGCTCTCGTAGCGTACTGTCGAGATCAGGCCGCGCGCGACGGCGGCCTGGATGGCACATTCCGATTCATGCAGGTGGCTGCAATCCGGGAACTTGCAGAAGCGGACGAACGGACGGAACTCGATAAAATGCCCTTCCAGTTCTTCCGGCAAGACGTCCCACAGTTCCATCTGGCGGATGCCAGGCGTGTCGACGACCCAGCCGCCGAAATCGAATTCAAACAACTGGGCGTTGCGAGTCGTGTGCTTCCCTTTCTTGGTCCAATCGCTGACTTCACCAGTTCGCAGTGCCAGTCCCGGTTGAATCGCATTCAACATCGTCGACTTGCCGACACCGCTTTGCCCGGCGAATACGGTTTGCCGATCTTGCAAAACAGTTCGCAGCCGATTGAGGCCGATGCCGCACTGCGCACTGACGAGAATCACCTCGCAGCCGATCTGGCCGTAGATGCCGCACAGCGGTTGCAGATCGGCCGCGTCCGCCAGATCGACTTTGTTGATGCAGATCACCGCGTCAACGCCCCCTTTGGTGACGCTGACCAAAAAGCGGTCAATGAGGTGCGGTTTCAAACCCGGCTCAGCGGCGGAGACCACGATCGCGACTTGATCGATGTTGGCGACAATCACGTGCTCGCGATTCTGACTGCCGCGTGACAGCACGCCGCGCCGCGGATTGACTCGTTCGATGACCCCTTCGTCCTCGGTGGTGAGTTGAAACAACACCTCGTCACCGGGCACGACAACATTCCGCTGGTCGCGTGACATCGTCCGCAACACACGCCGGACGGTGCATTCAAAGCGGCGGCCGTCGGTCGCGCGAACAACGGTCGTCAGCCCGGCGGAACTCAGCACGCGACCGGTCAGACATTTGGAAACGTCGATCTCACGTTGGAGATTGGAGCCGTCTGCGTTGCCCCCTTCAGCAGCGATGATCGTGCGGCGGCGACTGAGACGTCCCTTGCCGGAAACTCGCTCGCTGCTGGCGAGTTCATCGACGACGTTGTGGTCCGACGACGCATCCTCGCCCGCTTGCCGCGCAAGATTGCCCAGACGCGTCGTCTTTCCGCGGTTCTTGCGAAAGTCGACTCGAACTTTCCGCTTATCGGCCATGACGTCTCACAGGTCGGACAACCACTTGATCGCTTTGTCATCGTCGCTGGAGTTTCTCTTCTTGGGAGGGGGTGAAGCCGCCGCGGAAGTTGGCGGAGCGGATGACTTTGCCGTGCGTTTCCGCGACTCGCCCGAATGTTCCAGCCCTGCCTTCTCCAACAAACTCCGCGCGAAGGGATTCTCTTCCTCTTCCGGCGGACACTGACCTTCCGGAGTGTACACGACTTCGTACCGATGCTTGCCTACCGACAAGACATCGGCCGGCATCAGCCACTTGGTCTCCACTCGCACGCCATTGACCTTTATGCCATTACTACTGTTGAGATCCAGAACTCGCCAAAACCCATTGGCCCATTCCAGCTCGCAATGATGTGACGAGACATTGGGAAACTCCAACTGGATATCGCAATGCGATCGCCGCCCCACCAACAGTTTGGGCTTGAGCAGCGGAATCGGGTCGCCACCGCCACAGGGAATCAACTCACCAAGAATGCTGGGTGCTGCCATGATCATGATGCTGCCCTCGGCGC
>JAYVSP010000348.1:0-13648 GCA_043775215.1 Planctomyces sp.
CCGGAATCGAATCCGTGAACTGCAAGCTCGGCGTCGCCCGCGTCGTCGACCTCTCCGCGACGCCGTTCTTCCTGAGCGGTTCCGGCTATGCGGAGGGCACGCTGTTCCCGTGGACGGTCAGCGACTTCTCACTCATGGACGCGATCGAATGCGGCATCGTCAAGCTGCCGCGCGTGCCGGTCGCGGACAACATTCCCGGCAATGAAATGCCGATGTTTCGCAACTTGTGGGAACACATCCGCTCCAAGATGCCCAAGAAGGGCCGAGGCAAAGGGGACATCCTCGATCCACAGAGCTTGCCGCCGCAATTGCAAACGGCGCTCGAAGCGCTGTACGGGCACTACGAGAAGACCTTCATTCTGTGGCAAGAGCACGGAATTAAAGTTCCGCCGTGCTTTATCATCGTTTGTCAGAACACAGCCATTTCAAAGTTGGTTTACGACTTCATCTCCGGATTCAACCGACCGAACCAAGATGGTTCATCAACGCTCGTTTTTGGAAGGTTTGATCTCTTTCGAAACCACGACGAGCACGGAAATCCACGGCCTCGGCCGAACACTTTGCTGATCGACAGCGAGCAACTCGAAGCCGGCGACGCACTCGACGACAACTTCCGCAACATGGCGGCCGACGAAATCGAACGCTTCCGCCGCGAGATTGTCGAACGTACCGGCGACCAGCGCAGGGCCGACGAAATCACCGATCAAGAATTGCTGCGCGAGGTCATGAACACCGTCGGCAAGCCGGGCACGCTCGGCGGTTCGATTCGGTGTGTTGTCTCCGTCTCGATGCTGACGGAAGGTTGGGACGCCAACACGGTGACTCACGTTCTTGGAGTCCGTGCTTTCGGAACGCAACTGCTTTGCGAGCAGGTCATCGGCCGCGCTCTGCGTCGCCAGTCGTACGACCTCAACGAAGAGGGACTCTTCAACGTCGAATATGCTGACGTGCTCGGCATTCCGTTCGACTTCACGGCCAAGCCGGTTGTTGCCCCGCCGCAGCCGCCGCGAGAAACGATTCAAGTGAAGGCGATGCGCCCGGACCGCGACCAGCTCGAAATCCGGTTTCCGCGCGTCGAAGGCTATCGGGTTGAGTTGCCCGAAGATCGACTCGAAGCCGTGTTCAACGACGACTCCATCATGGAACTGACGCCAGACCTGGTCGGAGCGACCGAGACGCAAAACTCTGGCATCATCGGCGAGCAAGTCGATTTGAACCTCGTTCACACGGGCGACGTTCGCCCTTCGCAAGTGCTCTATGAACTGACTTCGCATCTCGTGCTGAGCAAATGGCGCGATCCGGGCGAAAATCCGCAACTGCAACTCTTCGGACAGCTCAAACGCATCGCCAAGCAATGGCTGGATGGCTATTTGAAGTGCAAGGGCAAGACGTATCCCGCGCAACTCAAATACAAAATGCTGGCGGACATGGCCTGCAACCGGATCACGGCTGGCATCACTCGCGCATTCATCGGCGAGCGACCCATCAAGGCGTTGCTCGATCCGTACAACCCGATCGGCTCGACCAAATACGTTCGCTTCAACACGTCGAAAGCCGACCGCTGGCAGACGAACTCCGAACGCTGCCACATCAACTGGGTGATCCTCGATAGCGATTGGGAAGGGGAGTTCTGTCGCGTGGCCGAGTCGCATCCGAAGGTCGTCGCCTATGTGAAGAATCACAATCTCGGCCTGGAGGTTCCGTACCGGTACGGCTCGGAAATGCGAAAGTACCGGCCCGATTTCATTGTTCTCGTGGATGACGGCCATCCGCCGCACCCGGACGGGACGCCCGACCTGTTGCATCTGTTGGTCGAAATCAAAGGCTACCGGCGTGAAGATGCCAAGGAGAAAAAGTCCACGATGGAGACCTACTGGGTTCCCGGCGTCAACCATCTGGGAATGCATGGCCGCTGGGCCTTCGCGGAATTTTGCGACGTGTATGAGATCGAGGCTGACTTCCAGAAAAAAGTGGAAGCGCAATTTCAAAAATTGATCGCTGAGGCGATTGCCGGATCATTTTCTAAAATCACGGAGGCAGCGTCATGAAATCTGAAGAAGTCAGTCAACTGACAGAGACATTTGAAGGGCATGCCCAACAGACAGAAAACGGCGTTGAGTTTTGGCTCGCCCGCGATCTTCAACATCTGCTCGGATACACGGAATGGCGGAATTTCACGGCGGCGATCAACAAGGCGAAGACTGCCTGCGAAGTGTCGAATCACCCGATTTCAGACCATTTTGTTGACGTCAACAAAATGGTTGACTTGGGTTCATGTGGCCAGCGCGAAATCGATGATCTGATGCTGACGCGATATGCCTGTTACCTCATCGCCCAGAACGGCGATCCCAGAAAGCCAGAGATCGCGTTCGCTCAGACGTACTTCGCTCTCCAAACCCGCAAGGCCGAACTGATCGAGCAGCGACTGCTCGAAACAGAACGTCTGGCCGCTCGCAAGAAGCTGACCGAGACCGAAAAAGAACTTTCTTCTGTCATCTACCAGCAGACGGGCAGCGATCAGAATTTTGGATTGATTCGTAGCAAGGGCGACCAAGCCCTGTTTGGGAAATCCACTCAAGCGATGAAGGCGCAGTGGAAAGTTCCGGATAGCCGTCCGCTCGCTGATTTCGCGCCCATGATCATCTTGAAAGCGAAAGACTTCGCCACGGAAATCACCATCTTCAATGCGCGTGAGCATGGTATGGCGACGGAAACCGCCATCTCGCGGGAGCACATCACCAACAATCAGGCCGTTCGCAAGACGCTGCTGGAACGCGGCATTCGACCGGAAACATTGCCTCCTGCCGAAGACGTCAAGAAGGTCGAACGACGGTTGGCGTCCGAGGATAAGAAGTCGCTGACGAAACCAGATTCGTTGGACTCCTCACTCAAACTCAATGATTGATTCGAGACAACATGCCTGCCCCACGTCTCAAGATTTTCATCAGCAGCGTGCAGAATGAATTTGCTCAAGTGCGGCGCGATCTGAAAGCGTTTCTGATGGGCGATCCGTTTCTGCACCGGTTTGTGGCCGAGGTCTTTTTGTTTGAAGACCTTCCGGCCAGTGATCGGCGGACGGACGAGGTTTATTTGGCGGAGGTCGAACGCTGCGACATTTATCTGGGTCTATTCGGCAACGACTACGGCTCCGAGGATGCGAAAGGAGTCTCACCCACCGACCACGAATATCGTCATGCCACCAAGCATCGCAAAACGCGGCTGATTTACGCTTGGGGACGGGATGACTCGAACCGCTCGGCCAAGATGAAACAACTGATTCGGCGCGCCAGTGCGGAACTGGTTCGGCGGCGAGTCACCGACATGCCGGCTCTCAATGCCGAAGTCTATGCCAGCCTCGTCGACTACCTGGACCGCAAAGGGCAATTGAAAGTGCCACCGTTCGACACGTCCGCCTGCGACAATGCCACGTTTGCCGATTTGTCGCGCAAACGCATGACGTGGTTTCTCGAAACGGCCCGCCGCGAACGCGGCTTCCCGTTGACCGCCGACACGTCCACTCAAGCCTTGCTGACGCATCTGAACCTTCTTGACGGCCGCAAGCCGACCAATGCGGCGATGCTGCTGTTCGGCACCGCGCCGCAGCGGTTTCATCGGACGGCGGAGACCAAGTGCGTGTTTTGTCATGGCACCGAATATCGCCGTCCGTTTGCGTCTCAGCAGATTTTCACCGGCGACCTCTTCGAGCAGGCCGATCAGGCTCGCGATTTCGTGCTCGCCAAAATCAACCGCGCGGTTGGCACGCGATCAAAGACGATCACCGCCGCCGCCACTTATGAACTCCCTCCCGAAGCCGTCGGTGAAGCGATCGTCAACGCCATCGCGCATCGCGACTATCACAGTCACGCTTCGGTGGAAGTGCGTCTGTTGGCCGACCGGCTGGAGGTTTGGAATCCCGGCACGCTCCCTGACACGCTGACGCTCGACGACCTGCGCGTCGATCATCCTTCGGTTCCCACCAATCCACTGATGGCTGACCCGCTGTACTTGGCGCGCTACATCGAAAAGGCCGGCTCCGGCACGCAGCGCATGATCGAACTCTGTCGCGACGCGGGGCTGCCTGAACCGGACTACGAGCATCGCCAAGGTTCCTTTGTGCTCACTCTTTGGCGTGACTGGCTGACGGATGCGGTCTTGGCCGAGTACGGTTTGAATGAGCGGCAGAGTCACGCCGTGGGCTACCTCAAGGTTCAGGGCACCATGACCAACTCGGATTACCAGCGTGTGTTGGGGGTCGCGAAGCGAACGGCTCTTCGAGACTTGACGGAACTGCTCGAAAAGGGACTCCTGAAGAAGTCCGGCACGACCGGGAAGGGCGTTTCGTACCGACTGAGCAAAGGGGCCACAAAGGGGCCAAAGGGGCCATAACGAATCGACGTTCGCGCCACCGAAAGGGGCCACAAAGGGGCCAAAGGGGCCATGTCACTGTGACGATCGCGCCGTCGAAAGGGGCCATAAAGGGGCCATGAACGCAGTCATCAATGGGGACAGAATGGAGACAATGGGGACATCTTCGATCACGACACATCTGGAATAAGCATGGCTAAGAAATCGACCAAACAGCCGACGACCAAGACCGTCGAGACCATCACGCACGACGACGCCAAGCGGAAGAACATTCCGACGGCCGAGTTTCAGTCGGTCGTGCAGACCGAACATCAAGGCCCGATTCGCGTGGCTTACGAGCGGCGGAATCGCGATCTCGATCCGCAGCTTGTGTGGCGCGGCAAGGACGAGCAGGACTGGAGCGATCTCGTCGTGCATGCGCCGCCGCTGTACATCCAGGAGAAGGTGCATCCGAAGGTGCTGATCGACGACCTGCTCAAGCAAACCACACTAGCCCGAAGCGCCAGCGAGGGACCGAAGCTCCAGCAGCTCGACCTGTTCGCCGACTTCAACGGCATTCCGCCGGAAGCGGACAAGACGGATTTTTATCAGCACGATCAGAACTGGTCGAACCGGATGATTCTGGGGGACTCGTTGTTCGTGATGGCCAGTCTGGCCGAGCGGGAGGGGTTGCGGGGGAAGGTGCAGTGCCTTTATTTCGACCCGCCGTATGGCATCAAGTTCAACAGCAATTTTCAGTGGAGCACGACCAGCCGCGACGTGAAGGACGGCAAGGCGGACCACATCACGCGCGAGCCGGAGCAGGTCAAAGCCTTCCGCGACACCTGGCGTGACGGCATCCACAGCTACCTGACCACGCTCCGCGACCGCCTCACCGTCGCCCGCGACCTGCTCACCGACTCCGGCTCCCTCTTCGTCCAGATCGGCGATGAGAACGTCCATCGCGTCCGGGGACTAATGGATGAAGTGTTCGGCGAGGCGAATCATGTCGCGACAATCGTGTTCAAGACGTCAATCGGATTGGGCGCTCAATTCATCGACCGCGTTTACGACAACGTCATTTGGTTCGCAAAGAATGCCGACGCCGCGAAATACCATTCGCTCTACCTTTCATTACAGCGAGGTGAGCGTGGGGCGACTCGATACAACTACGCGAGCTTTCCGGATGGAACATTTCGATCGCTGACAGCAGATGAGCGGGACGATGAATCACAGTTCCCCGCAGGTACGAGATTCTTCACGGACCAGGGTCTGACTTCGCGGCGTCAACCTACCGAGCAGGAGCGGTTTCCAGTCGAGTTTGAAGGAAAGTCATTTCCTTTGAGCGCGGGAACTTGGCGAACTACCAAAGCCGGGCTGATGCGCGTCATCAAGTCGGATCGGATCATCGCCACACAAAAGCAAGTGCGGTTCAGAAAATACTTCGATGACTTCGGAGCGCTTGCGCTGACGAATTTCTGGGACGATGCCGGTGGCGGAATTCAAAGTCGATCGGACCCGAAAATTTATGTCGTGCAGACAAACACAAAAGTCATCGAACGCTGCATTGTGATGACGACTGATCCGGGCGATCTCGTGCTCGACCCGACATGTGGTTCGGGCACTTCGGCGATGGTCGCCGAGCAATGGGGCCGGCGGTGGATCACGATCGACACCTCGCGCGTCGCGATGGCGTTGGCTCGCGCCCGCATCATGGGAGCACGCTATCCGTATTACCTGCTGGCCGATTCCCGCGACGGACAACTCAAGGAAGCCGCGATTAGTGGCAAGTGCCTTGTGGCTAGTCACAAGCCACTAACCACCAGCCACTACTCACTCCGTCAGGGCTTCGTCTACGAGCGTGTGCCGCACATCACGCTCAAATCCATCGCCAACAACGCCGAGATCGACGTCATTTGGGACAAGTGGCAGGCGAAGCTGGAACCGATGCTCAAGGCATTTGGCAAAAACATGGGGGGCAAAAAAATCGAACAGGAATGGGAGATGCCGCGCGATGCGGAGGAGAATTGGTCGGAGGAAGTGAAGAAGATTCATGCCGACTGGTGGGTTGCCCGCATCACTCGGCAGAAGGAAATCGACGCCTCGATCGCCGCCAAGGCCGAGTTTGAATACCTCTACGACAAGCCCTACGACGACAAGAAACGAGTCCGTGTGGCCGGCCCGTTCACCGTCGAAAGCCTCTCGCCCCACCGCATGTTGGGCGTGGACGAGAACGACGATTTGATCGACCCGCTCAAGAACGCCAATGCCGACCACGGCGAGAATCAGACCTTCGCGGCGATGATTCTGGAGAACCTCAAAACCGCCGGCGTCCAACAGGCTCACAAGGAGGACAAGATCACCTTCACCGCGCTGACACCGTGGCCCGGCGATCTGGTCTGCGCCGAAGGCCGCTATCTGGAAGGCGAGACCGAAAAGCGTGCCGCCATCTTCATCGGCCCGGAGTTCGGCACCGTGCAACGAGCCGACCTCGTCGCCGCCGCTCGCGAGGCCGGCGATGCCGGGTTCGATGTCCTGATCGCCTGCGCGTTCAACTACGAAGCCCACACCACCGAGTTCAACAAACTCGGCCGCATCCCCGTCCTCAAAGCTCGCATGAACGCCGACCTGCACATGGCCGACGACCTCAAGAACACCGGCAAGGGCAACCTGTTCGTGATCTTCGGCGAACCGGACATCGACATCCTGCCGCAGAAAAACGGCCAACTGGCCGTGAAGGTCAACGGCGTAGACGTGTTCGATCCCAGCTCTGGCGAAGTCCGCAGCGACGGAGCCGACGGCATCGCCTGTTGGTTCATCGACACGGACTACAACGAAGAGAGCTTCTTCGTCCGCCACGCCTACTTCCTCGGCGCGAACGACCCGTACTCCGCGTTGAAGACGACCCTCAAAGCCGAGATCAACGCCGACGCCTGGGCCACACTCCACAGCGACACGTCCCGCCCGTTCGACAAACCCAAGTCCGGCCGCATCGCAGTGAAAGTCATCAACCACCTGGGCGACGAAGTGATGAAGGTTTTCAAGGTATGATCCACGACAAGCGGACAACGAAATGGCTCTGAAAAAACATCCTCGATCAGCAGACTTCTTGAAATGGCTTAACCGCAACAAGAAGCAAGCTATGACGCTCGATGGCGACTTTTTTCGAGTCGCGGGTCCGCGTCACACGACTGCGTCGGAAATTGTGTCCGGAATCGGTGCGCAAAAGGCTGGAGGACGTTGGAATCCAATCGGCGAGATGCGAGTCGTCTATCTGAGTCGCGAACCCGAGACAGCTCTAAGCGAAGCGCTGGAGCACTTTCGCTACTACCACCTGCCCGAATCGAGTGGGCTGCCGAAAGTCGTCGTCTCAGTCAAAGTAAAGCTGGATTTGGTGCTCGACCTCGGCAGATCAGACCTCAGAGGTCAGATTCCAGAATTGATAGCTGAACTCATGGCCGAAGACTGGCGTGCGCTCAACGCTCGATCCATCGAGTCAGCGTCACAAGCAGTCGGCCGGGCCGCCTACACGGCGGGACTGCAAGGGCTCATTGTCCCGTCCAAGCCTGTTCCAAAAGGCTCCAATCTGCTGGTTTTCCCGGAAAGCCTGCCAAATCGGTCCTGTCTGACAGTCGAGAATCCCGAAGAATTGGACAAGCTCGGCAAGCGAGCGTAGAGTATTCGAGAGACCTGCAAAAGTGCATGCAACGAAAAAAGGTGTGGTCATGCCAACGGCGACAGTATTCCCCCGCAAGCGTTCACAAATCGGTCGTGGCAGAAAGCCTGCGATACTGGTATCAAAAGGGTCCAAGGCCCCCAAGAAGTCGATCAAGTCCGGGCGGAAGAACTGGTCGGCATTGCACAAGCATCTGGCAATCCGAGTCACAGAAGTCGATAAAGTGCGAGCGCTGCTGGGACTCTCTCAACCCGAATTCGCGCGAGTCATTTGTTACTCGGTTCGAGCGATCGCAGGCTGGGAAAGCGGAAAACCTCTCAGCGATGCTGCAAAGCAGAAGATCGCTGAAACCGAGCGTCTTCGACACGCATTGGCTGAAATTATCCCCGCCAACAAACTTGGTGAGTGGATGCGGACTGCCAATCCCGCCTTTGAAGGGCAGACGCCGATTCAAGTCATTGAGCGAGGCGAATCGGATCGGATTTGGCGAATGATTTTTCAAATCGACGCCAATGTTGCCAGCTAAAGTCGCCTCATGGACTCGTCGGGACGTCACCATGGACTTTCTCATCGCCGACACTTTCACCGACAGTCTCGCGCGGCTCACGGGCGACGAACAAAAATCCGTGAAGACGACGGCGTTTGACTTGCAGCTTGATCCCGCCAATCCGGGGATGCAGTTTCACAAGCTCGACAAAGGCAAAGACAAGAACTTCTGGTCCGTGCGAGTCAGCAGCGACATCCGGCTCATCGTCCATCGTACCGAAGGGAGTCTGCTGCTCTGCTACGTCGATCATCATGACCGAGCCTATCACTGGGCCGAACGTCGCAAGCTGCAAACGCATCCCAAGACCGGCGCGGCTCAGTTGATTGAGCTTCGCGAGACCGTTCAAGAAATCGTCCTCCCAACCTATGTTGAAGCGCCGCCGCCGAAGCGCGCTGCCAAACCGAAGACGCTTTTCACGGACCGACCCGATGACGAATTGCTCGGCTACGGTGTCCCCGCCGAATGGTTGAGCGATGTTCGGGCCGCGACCGAAGATTCGCTCTTCGCACTCGCCGACCATTTGCCCGCCGAAGCGGCGGAAGCTCTGCTCGAATTGGCAACTGGCGGCAAGCCTCGTGTCTCGCCACCGTCGCCAACCGTCAGCCCCTTCGAGCATCCCGACGCGCAGCGCCGCTTCCGCGTGATGAGCAACATGGAAGAGTTGCAGCGGGCACTCGACTTTCCGTGGGAGAAGTGGACCGTCTTTCTCCATCCCGAACAGAGGCAGTGGGTCGAACGAGATTACTCCGGCCCGGCGCGCGTTTCCGGTACCGCCGGCACCGGCAAGACGATTGTTGCGTTGCACCGAGCCGTCCATTTGGCTCGCACGCAGCCGGAAGCGCGAGTGCTGCTTGCCACATTCTCGGAAACACTCGCCCATGCTTTGCAAACGCGGTTGAGGCGACTGATCGGCACCGAGCCACGTCTCGCCGAACGAATCGACGTTCACTCGCTCGATGCACTGGGACTGCGTTTGCATAAGGCTCACTGCGGCCCCGTCACTCTGGCCAGCCGCGAAACGATTCGAGAATTACTTCGTTCGGCATCGCAGGCCGTCGCCGGCCACAAGTTCAGCCTCAGCTTTCTGCTGTCTGAGTGTGAACAGATTGTCGATGCTTGGCAGTTGCAAAGCTGGGAGGCATACCGTGACGTCCCGCGACTCGGACGCAAGACCCGCTTGCCCGAAGCTCAGCGAAAGATTCTGTGGTCGATCTTCGAGCGAGTCCGCGATGATTTGAACGCCCAAGGGCTCTCGACATCGTCCACTGTCTTCACCGCGCTTGCAGATGCTTTGACGCGAGCCAAGAACCTGCCGTTCGACTTCGCCGTCGTGGATGAGGCTCAAGACATCAGCATTTCACAACTGCGATTCTTCGCCGCTCTCGGCGCGGATTGTCCCAACGGACTGTTCTTTGCCGGAGACCTTGGTCAACGCATCTTCCAGCAGCCGTTTTCCTGGAAGTCGCTCGGCGTCGATATTCGCGGCCGCTCACGAACGCTCCGAGTCAACTATCGCACGTCACACCAGATTCGCACCCAGGCCGATCGGCTCCTTGGCCCAGAAGTCACCGACGTCGACGGCAACATCGAGGATCGCAGCGACACCGTCTCCGTCTTCAACGGTCCTACCCCCACGATCCAAGTTTTCAAAACCGAAGGTGAAGAAATCGAGGCCGTCGCCAACTGGCTGAGAGACCAAACCAAAGCCGGCTTGTCACCTCACGAAATCGGAGTCTTCGTCCGCTCCGCGGCACAATTCGACCGAGCCAAGAACGCCATGCAAGAAGCCGCGATGCCCTACAAGATTCTCGACGATCACGTCGAAACCGCGAGCGGCCACGCTTCCGTTTGCACGATGCACCTCGCCAAAGGCTTGGAGTTCCGCGCCGTCGCCGTCATGGCCTGCGACGACGAAATCATCCCGCTCCAAGATCGCATCCAAACCGTCGGCGACGACGCAGACCTGCAAGACGTGTACGACACCGAACGCCACCTCCTCTACGTCGCCTGCACCCGCGCGAGAGATCAGTTGTTCGTCACAAGCGTCGAACCCGCGTCTGAGTTCCTGGATGATCTTTGTGCGGAGAGAGCGCCGCGATTCAGACATTGACCCGACGCCGTACGCTCATATCGACAATGCGGGGATGCTGCGGGACATCTTCGCCGCGATGTTTCCCGATCTGGGCGACGTGCAGCTTGAACGCATTCGGAGTGCGATCCGTGAGTCGTATAACCGGCTCGGCTGGGGGAAGGATTCCGAAAGCCCGCGCGAAGTCCCGGAGTTTCGGACCTTTTACGAGTTGCTCCAGCAGGACGCCAAAGGGAATCAAAACGTGCTGGTGCGCCTGAACGAGTTGAGCGAATACGGCGTCTTTGAAATGCGAGTCGCGGAGCGACTCGCCTACAGTGAGCGCAGCTTGCTGGCGACGAGCACGCCTTCGGTCCTAAGAATTCACGCGACTCAGAACGACGGCGTGCAACGAGCCGTCGCGATGCTCGTGCTCTACAACATCGACAAGGAAATGTTCCGGCGCGGTGTCCAGAGCCGTATCACCCACGCGGTCGTCTTCGACGAAGCCCACCGAGCCAGCCGCTTAGGACCGGCGCAGAAATACTGTCCGATGTCGCTGAACTCGCCAGAGTTCAGATCCGAAGTCTGGCGACTTCGGCTACGACAGTTATTGATGCGCCGGTCCTAAGTGCCGCGCAAATATCACTCGGAAGATCAATCAACCGATGCGATCAATGCTGTGCGACACTGATCTCTTTCGGCTCGTTGGCTTGTGCCGTGGCACAGGGTTCGGCGGATTTACGACACATCCGGGCCAGGCGTCCGCGCGACATCTCCGGTGAGCCGTCTTGCACCAATCGGGCGGTTCGGCGCGAAAGCGGGAACGGCCGCGATAGACCGACGCACCCCGACAGCGTCGCGATCAACATCGCGGCGGTGAGCAGAGACATCAGAATGAAACGACGATCGGCCACTTCGCCACTCCGTAGCACAGGCGGCTCGCCTGTGGTCCGTGGGAGAAAACACAGGCGAGCCGCCTGTGCTACGTTTTGAAACCAGTTCTACCCGAATTCTGGACGGCGACGGCCGAGCTGGTCTTTCAACCGCATGACGATGCTGCTGTGCATTTGGCTCACGCGAGACTCGGACAGTCCCAGCGTATTGCCGATTTCCTTCATCGTCAGTTCTTCATAGTAGTACAGAATGATGATCAGCCGCTCATTGCGGTTCAGCCCCTTGGTCACCAGCCGCATCAGATCCCGTTTCTGAATGCCGTTGGTGGGGTCTTCGCCCTTGCTGTCTTCGAGGATGTCGACTTCGCGGACGTCCTTGTAGCTGTCGGTCTCGTACCACTTCTTGTTGAGGCTGACGAGGTTCACAGCGCTCGCTTCGGCCTTCATCTTGTGGAATTCGTCCATCGGAATTTGGAGTTGCTTGGCGATGTCAGTATCTTCGGGTGCATAGCCCAATTCGACTTCCGCCCGCTTGCGAGCCGCTTCCAGCTTGCTCGCCTTGCTGCGGACCAGGCGCGGCACCCAGTCCATGGTGCGGAGTTCGTCCAGCATGGCTCCGCGGATGCGCGGCACGCAGTACGTCTCGAACTTCACGCCACGGCCCATGTCGAACGCCTCAATGGCGTCCATCAGTCCGAATACGCCAGCGGAGATCAGGTCATTCAGATCGACCCCATCTGGCAGTTTGGACCAAACTCGCTCGGCGTTGTACTTCACCAGCGACAGATACCGTTCCATCAGCGTGTTGCGAAGCTCTTGATTGGACTGATCTTTTTTATACTCAGTCCAAACATCAACAAGCTGTTCTTCACTTAGTTTCACAAAAGCCATGAGCAAAACCCTCCGTGGTGGGTCGGTCGTTATCCGGTCGGTGTGGGATGGGATGGGAGGAGAGGCGGGTTGAGATCATCACCGGCGTGGCCGCTTGTCGGGCGACATCACAGCATTCACGCGGCTTGAATTCTCTTTTGTAGAAATCGGCAGGCGGGGGAAGGTGACTTGAGTCTTTCGTTACAAATTTCCTAATCGTCAAAGTCGCTCAGGCGGGCAGGGGGCAACCCCTCTCGTATTTGAAGATGGTCTTTTGGTGATCAGTTGCATTAGCGGGCTGACGCCTCCCACTCGCCGATCTGTGGCCAACATTCGTTTGGCAATTTGCTTCACATCTTGCGAGGCCGGACTGTCAGGAGCCAAGCCGATAAACGGTTGTCGCGCGGAGACGGCTCGGGGGACACAAGCATCCTCCGCGACCCAGCAACCGGCCGGCGCGTCACGGTGTAGAAACAATTCCACGGTTTGAGCGATGCGTTCCAAGATTTGACGAGCTTGCGATACAGACTCGGCTCGATTGACGAGCACTTCCGGGCAGACCGGCAACTCTTCATGCCAAGCTTTCAGCGTCGAGTAGGCATCGGCGATCGCAGTCGGTTCGGGCGTCGTGACGATGAATGTGGTCTCGGCCACCGCCGCGAATTGCCGCGCAGCTCGCTGCAGTCCGGCTCCCGTATCCACGATCAAGAAATCATAGGTAGATTCCAGAACCTCCAGTTGCTGACGGAGTTCTCGTTGAAGGCGATCGCTCGCGTCTGCCAGATCAGTCAATCCGCTCACGCCCGACAAGACGTTGATCCCTTCTGGACCTTTCAGAATCACGTCGCTGAGTGACTTCGCGCCTGTGAGTACATGGCTCAAATTCCAATAGCCGTTCAAGCCGCATAGCACGTCGATGTTGCTCAATCCGAAATTGGCATCTAGCACACAGACGCGAGCGTTTTCTTGAGCCAACGCCACCGCGACATTCAGCGCCAAGATCGACTTACCGACTCCTCCCTTGCCGCTGGTGAATGCGACCACACGCGCACGTTGACGGCCGACCTCCGGCAATGCCGGCTCGGAAACAACGTGGCGTTGAATCAGGTTTCGCAGAGTGGAAGCTTGGTCACGCATGGTGTTTTTCAAATCCCAAATCAAAAATCAAAAGGCTCATTCGGTAATCCAGGGAGGTCACTTCGGGAAATATTTTTGCCACAGATGAAACACGGATTGAACACGGATCA